>DASZQQ010000047.1:0-25996 GCA_035549595.1 Caulobacteraceae bacterium | reverse complement strand
GCCGGCTGGGGACGGCGAAAACGTGGGTCATGCCCCCTTATTCGTCGCTGGGTGGGGTTTGGTTTCGCTTCCAGACGTAGAAAACGTCGGGCAGACGCTCCTCGTTGTCCTGCCCGTCCGTCAGGGTCCGGGCCGTGAAGCCCCGCGCCTCGTAGAACGCCCTCGCCTTCGTGTTCTGCTGGAACGTCCAGAGGCCGAGCTCGGCGTAGGCGTCCTGGGCCAGGCTCAGCAGCTGGCCGCCGACTCCGCGGCCATGGTGCGCGGGATCGACGAACAGGTGCTGGATGAAGCCGCCGCGGAAGGCGATGTAGCCCAGCGGCGCCCCCGCCTCCTCCGCGGTCCAGACGTCGAAGTCGGCGAACAGCTTGCCCTCGAAATAGGCCCGGTCCTCATCGGCCGTGTGCAGCTCGGGCAGGAACGGCAGCGCCGTGCGCACGGTGTGGCGATAGAGCCGCGCCAGGGCCGCCATGTCGTAGAGGCCGGCCCGGCGGACGATCAAAGCCCGGCGCCCTCCGGCAGGCCCAGCATCAGGTTCAGGTTCTGCACCGCCGCCCCCGAGGCGCCCTTGCCGAGGTTGTCCAGCAGGGCCACGAGCCTGGCCTGGCCGGCGTCGTCGGAGCCGAACACGTAGAGCTTCATGCGGTTGGTGCCGTTCAGCCCCTCGGGATCGAGCGTCTTCAGCGACGCGCACTCCTCGAGCGAGGCGACCTCGACGAAGGGCTCGTCGCGGTAGGCCTGGCAGAGCGCGCGGTGGATCTCCTTGATCCGCGGCGCCACCGGCAGGGCCTTCAGCTGCAGCGGCACCTCGACGATCATGCCCTGGGCGTAGCGGCCCACCGCCGGGGCGAACAGCGGCCGCGCCCCGAGCCGGGCGTGCATCTGCATCTCCGGCACGTGCTTGTGGCCCATGCCCATGGCGTAGATGCGGTACGGAGCCTTGGTGTAGCCGGGCGAGGCTTCGTCCTCGAACTCGGCGATCATGCTCTTGCCGCCGCCGGTGTAGCCCGAGACCGCGTTGACCGTGACCGGCCAGGTCTTCGGCACCAGTTCGTCGTCCACCAGCGGCCGCATCAGGGCGATGAAGCCGGTCGGGTAGCAGCCCGGGTTGCTGACCCGGGTCGATCCGGCCACGGCCTTGCGCTGGCCGGCGCACATCTCCGGGAAGCCGTAGGTCCAGCCCGCCGCGGTCCGGTGCGCGGTCGAGGCGTCGATCACGCGCACCGAGTTGCTCTCGATCAGGCCAACGGCCTCCTTCGCCGCGTCGTCGGGCAGGCACAGGATCACCGCGTCGGCGCCGTTCAGCAGCTCGCGCCGGGCCTCGACATCCTTGCGCCGCGCCGGGTCGATCGACACCACCTCGAGGTCGCGCCGGCTCTCGAGCCGCTGGCGGATCTGCAGGCCGGTGGTGCCGGCTTCGCCATCGATGAACACCTTGGGGGCCATGTCGGTCTCCGGAAGGGAGCTTTGTCAGGGAAACGGAGAAAGAAAAAGGGGCGCTTCGGTGTTCCGAAGCGCCCCCGCAAACGTCGATGCGTTCGCGCGCGTCAGCGCTTCGAGAACTGGAAGCTGCGTCGCGCCTTCGCGCGGCCGTACTTCTTGCGCTCGACCACGCGGCTGTCGCGGGTCAGGAAGCCGTGCGGCTTCAGCAGCGTGCGCAGGGCCGGCTCGTAGTAGGTCAGGGCCTTGGAGATGCCGTGGCGCACGGCGCCGGCCTGGCCGGAGAGGCCGGAGCCCTCGACCGTGGCGATGACGTCGAACTGGCCGAGGCGGTCGGCGATCTGCAGCGGCTGGGCGATCATCATGCGCAGCACCGGCCGGGCGAAGTAGACCTCCTGGTCGCGGCCGTTGATGGTGATCGAGCCCTTGCCCGGCTTGATCCAGACGCGGGCGACCGCGTTCTTGCGCTTGCCGGTGGCGTAGGCGCGGCCGAGCTTGTCGATCTGCGGCTCGCGGGCCGACGCCTGCGGCGCGGGATTGGAAGAGAGGCTTTGCAGAGCCTCGAGACCGTGAGTGTCGCTCATGGCTTACTGGCTCCGGGCGTTCTTGGAATTGAGGGCCTTGAAGTCGATGACTTCAGGGTTCTGCGCTTCGTGCGGATGCTCGCCCGAGGCGTAGATCTTCAGGTGGGTCATCTGCTTGCGCGCCAGGGGGCTTTCCTTGGGCAGCATGCGCTCGACCGCCTTTTCCAGCACCCGCTCGGGGAACCGGCCGCCGAGGATCTTGTCCGCGGTGCGCTCCTTGATCCCGCCCGGGTAGCCGGTGTGCCAGTAGTAGGTCTTCTGGCTCAGCTTGCGGCCGGTGAACTTCACCTTGTCGGCGTTGATGACGACGACGTTGTCGCCGCAGTCGACGTGCGGGGTGTAGTCGGCGCGGTGCTTGCCGCGCAGGCGCATGGCGATGAAGCTGGCCAGGCGACCGACGACCGCGTTCTCGGCGTCGACGACGATCCACTTCTTATCGACATCCGCAGGCCTCAGCGAGACCGTGGTCTTGGTGTTCATCGAAAGGGTCCGTTGCGCGGCGACCGGAGAGGCCGCCGTGGTGAAGGCGCGCTGATAGAGTCGCCGGGCCCTGCTGTCAACCGCATTGTACGCGAAAGTCGCCGCGACGCCTTGCCCCGCAAGGGTTTGTGCGAAGCGGTATCATGATACCGCAATCACGCGCGGCGCGCGCGCCAGGCCAGGCCGATGGCGCTGGCAAGCACGATCGCCGCCCCGGCCTGGTGCGCGATGCCCAGCGCCAGGGGCACGCCGGCGATCAGGGTCGCGATCCCGAGCGAGGCCTGGGCGGTCACCAGGGCGCCGACCAGCACGGCGAGCCCGCGGATCGCCGGCGACACGCGGTTGGACCGCCACGCCCGCGCCGCCAGCGTCACCGCGTAGGCGAAGACGCCGTAGGCCAGGATGCGGTGGTTGAACTGCACCGCCGCGGCGCCATGCGCCAGCGTGCCCCACACCGAACCATGGGCGTAGTCGGCGGGGAACAGCCGCCCGCCCATGAACGGCCAGTCGTTCTCGATGAGCCCCGCCTGGTTGCCGGCGACCAGGGCGCCCAGCAGGCACTGGAGGAAGACGAGGCCGGCAAGCGTGGCCGTGGCGACGTCCCAGCGGTCCCGGCGCTGTTCGCCGGGACGCGACTGGCCGGCGAGCGCTTCCAGCCCCGTCCAGATCAGGGCGCAGAACAGGATCAGCGCCAGGCCCAGGTGCGTGGCCAGGCGCTCCGGCGCGACGGAGACGCGCGCCTCCAGGCCGCTCTCGACCATCCACCAGCCGACGAGGCCCTGCAGGCCGCCGAGGCCGAACAGCGCCAGGCATCGCCACAGAAGCCGGCGGGGCATGCGGTCGCGGACCAGGAAGACGATGAACCCGACGCCGAACACCGCCCCGACGAGGCGGCCCAGCAGACGGTGTCCCCACTCCCACCAGAAGATGAACTTGAACTGGCCGAGGGTCATGCCCTCGTTCACCAGCCGGTACTGCGGCGTCTGCTGGTAGAGGTGGAAGTAGTCGCGCCAGGCCTGCTCCGACAGCGGCGGCAGGGCGCCGCTGACGGGCTTCCACTCAGTGATCGAGAGCCCCGAGCCGGTCAGCCGCGTGGCTCCGCCCACCACCACCATGGCGAAGACGAGGAAGGCGGTCGCGAACAGCCAGAGCGCCACCGGGCGCGACCGGCCGTCTTTGAGGAACGACGTCATGAAGCGGGCGCGCCTCGGACTCTCGAGCTGGCCTTGGCGGCCTCATCCAACCCTGCGCCCGCCGCGAGGGCGGGAATGGTCGGAGCGGCGGGATTCGAACCCACGACCCCTTGACCCCCAGTCAAGTGCGCTACCAGGCTGCGCTACGCTCCGATGCAGGGAGCGCCCTTGTAGTGACGGCGCCCGCGCGCGTCCAGCAAAACTCTGCGCCGGATTTCAGCGCTCGCCGAGCAGGCCGTCGAGCCTCGCCTTGGCCGCCTCCAGGCCGTGCAGGGCCGCCTCCAGCCGGGCGCGCGATTCGTCGGTCAGCTCGCCGCCGTTGGCCTTCGCCGGCAGCGGGGCGAAGAGATCGGCGTCGGCGGCGGGCATCGGCGGCGCCTCGGGAGGGGCGATCGTGACCAGGCGCCTGAGGCCCTGCTCCTTGTGCAGCTTCTGCACGCCCTTGATGGTGTAGCCCTCGTCGTGCAGCAGGCGGCGCACCGCGGCCAGCACGGCGATGTCGTGAGGACGGTAGAACCGGCGCCCGCCGGCGCGCTTCATCGGCCGGATGAACGAGAACTTGGTCTCCCAGAAACGCAGGACGTGCTGGGGAACGCCGAGTTCCTCGGAGGCTTCGGAGATGGTGCGGAAGGCCTCGGGGCTCTTGGCCACCGAAGTGGGCCTCTCTACTTGGCCAGGGCGCGATCGATCCGCGCCTTCATCACCTGCGAGGCGCGGAAGCCGATCACGCGGCGCGGGTCGATGGCGGCCGCCTCGCCGGTCTTGGGGTTGCGGCCCATGCGCTCGCGCTTGGAGCGCACCTGGAAGACGCCGAAGCCGGACAGCTTGACCGTGGCGCCGCGCTCCAGCGCCTCGGTCACGAGGCCGAGCGTGCGCTCGACCAGCGCCGCGCAGTCCTGCCGTGTCAGCCCCACCTCGTTGTGGACGGCCTCGGTCAGGTCCGCCCGCGTCAACGTCTGGCCCTTCATCGTCCGCCCTCCGCCCGTAGCAAGGCTAGCGTAAACACCGTCTTTTCCACGTCAAGTCAAAGGCTTCGAGGGCGGGTTTTGAAACGCCGACTAAAGTCGGATCACCGCAGCGCCCCAGGTCAGACCGCCGCCCATGGCCTCGACCAGCAGCAGCTGGCCCGGCTTCACCCGCCCGTCCTCCTGCGCCTCCGCCCACGCGAGGGGAATCGAGGCCGCGGAGGTGTTGGCGTGCCGCGCGACGGTGGAGATGACCCGCTTCTCGTCGATGCCGAGCCGCCTGGCGACGCCCTCGAGGATGCGCTGGTTGGCCTGGTGCGGGATGAACCAGTCGATCTCGTCGATGCCGACGCCCGCGGCCTTGGCGGCCGACACCACGGCCTCGGAGATGTTGACCACGGCGTGGCGGAACACCTGGTTGCCCTGCATGCGCAGGTGGCCGACCGTGCCGGTCGTGGACGGGCCGCCGTCGACGTAGAGCAGGTCCTGCTTGGCCCCGTCGGCGCGCAGGCAGACGCCCAGAACGCCGCGATCGGCGGTGGTCCCCTGCCCTTCCCCCGGCTCCAGCACCACGGCCCCGGCGCCGTCGCCGAACAGCACGCAGGTGCCGCGGTCGGTCCAGTCCATCAGCCGGGTCATCTCCTCGGCGCCGATGACGAGGGCGCACCTGGCCTGGCCGCGGGCGACGAAGCCGTCGGCGACCGCCAGCGCGTAGACGAAGCCCGAGCACACCGCCTGGACGTCGAAGGCGATGCCGATCGGCGCGCCCAGCTTTCGCTGCACGATGGTCGCGGTGGCCGGGAAGGTCAGGTCGGGGGTGGTGGTGGCGACAATGATCAGGTCGACGTCGGCGGCGGGCCTGCCGGCGGCGGCCAGGGCGCGCGTCGCCGCTTCCACGGCGAGGTCGGAGGTCGCCACGTCAGGAGCGGCCCTGCGCCGCGAGCGGATCCCGGTCCGCTCGATGATCCATTCGTCGCTGGTGTCGACGACCTTGGCCAGATCGTCGTTGGTCACCACGCCGGGGGGCAGAAAGCCGCCGACGCCCGTCACGACGCTACGCAGAGTACTCACGCGCTTGATCTTCCCCCGGTCTCGACGACCTCGCCCTGCGCGCCCGCAGCGGCGGTGAGCCGTACGAGGTTGCGATCGATCTCGGCCGCGAAGTCGCTCTTCGCCAGGTCGGCCGCCAGCAGAATCGCCGTGGCGAAGCCCCTGGCGTCCGCGCCGCCGTGGCTTTTGACTACAATCCCGTTGAGCCCCAGGAAAGGCCCCCCGTTGATGGCGCTGGGGTCGAGCCGCTCGCGCATCTTCTTCAGCGACCGCTGGGCGATGAGGGCGCCGAGCTTGGCCAGCAGGTCGCTGGTGAAGGTGCGGCGCACTTCGGCGCCGAAGAACCGGGCCAGGCCCTCGGCGGTCTTCAGGGCCACGTTGCCGGTGAAGCCGTCGGTGACGATCACGTCGACCGAGCCCTTGGCGATGTCGTCGCCCTCGACGAAGCCGCGGTAGTCCAGGTCCAGCGAGGTCTCGCGCAGCAGGCGGTTGGCGCCCCTGACCTCCTCGTGCCCCTTCTCGTCCTCCGAACCCACGTTCAAGAGGCCGACGGTCGGGGTCTCCGACTTGTGCACGGCGCGGTGGAAGGCCGCGCCCAGGATGGCGAATTCCACGAGGCGCGCGGCGTCGCACTCGATGTTGGCGCCCACGTCCAGGACGGTGGTGATCCCGCGCATGGTCGGCCAGCTGGCGACAAGCGCCGGGCGCTCCAGGTCGCGGATCATGCGCAGCTGCAGCTTCGAGATCGCCATCAGGGCGCCGGTGTTGCCCGCCGAGACGCAGGCCTGGGCCTCCCCGGACTTCACCGATTCGACGGCGTTCCACATCGAGCTGCCCTTGCCGCGGCGCATGGCCTGGGCCGGCTTCTCGTCGTTTGCGATGACCCGCTCGGCCGGCCGCACCTCGCAGCGCCCCTTCAGGTCGGGCAGGCGCGCCAGGGCCGCCTCCAGCGCGGCGGGATCGCCGTGCAGCAGGAAGCGCACGTCGGGCGGCAGGAACTTGGTGGCGCGGGCGACGCCGGGCGCCACGACGCTGGGGCCGTGGTCGCCGCCCATGGCGTCGATGGAGATCACCAGAGGATCGGGCACTTCGGCGCTACGAGCTCCCATCTCCCGCCGACAAGGGCGGACGGACGATACAGCCGGGGGTCGGGGAAGGAAACCGCGCCCTCCCCCAGCGAGCGGCTCCCTCTTGTCGGGTACACTGGCGCTAGGCTTAGCCCGCGTCCTTGGGTCGCTTCAATGCCGCCAGGGCTGCAAACGGTGAGGCGTCCTCGCTTTCGGGGGGCGCCTCGAACACCGCGTCGGGCTTGCGTGGAAAGGGATCGAGGCTCAGCGACAGCTGTTCGACGACATAGTGGCCCAGATCGACGCCCTCGCCGGCGACGACGTCCGGGGGGTCCTCGGCGTCCAGATCGATGGCCACGTCCTCGGTCTCCGATTCGGCCGGCGCGTGCGGGCTGCCGGCCGGCAGGACGGTCAGGCGGAACGTCTCCTCCACCGACTCGTCGTAGGGATCGAGGGTCACGCCGCAGATCCGTCCCGCGACCGCCCTCAGGCGCCCGTCGATCTCGACGCCGTCGAGCCATGGCTTCAGCGCCAGGTCGGCTCTCAGTGTCGACAGGCTCTCGAGCCTGAGCGCCTTGGCGATCTTCGCCCGGGTCGACTCGTCCGCCTCCAGCCTCAGCCGCTGCGGCCCCTCGCCGATCTCGCGCCAGGTGACGACGTGGCGCCAGGGTTCGCTCACGCTTCGGGCCATCGGACCTCTCCGGCGAGCAGCGCCTCGAAGGACTGACCGGCCAGCGTCCGTCGGCAGGCGTCGGCATAGGCGGCCAGCGCCGTGGCGTCGGCGCCGTCGGTGACGGTGCGGGCCAGAACGTCGGCCAGGGGGCCGCGGTCCGGCAGGGCCGCGAAGGCGGCCGCATAGCCCTTGGCCCGGCCATAGAAGGCCTCGCCCAGCCGGCGCATCTTCTTGCCGACCGAGAGGTCGCCGACGCCCATCTCGCGCAGGGCGCCGTCCAGGTCGCGCAGATAGGCGTCGAAGAGGGCCTGGCTGACTTCTCCGCCGAGCGTCCCCTCGCCCTTCAGGCGCTCGACCAGCAGCACCACGTGCAGCGTCAGGAGCTCGAATCGGCCCTCGATGGTGTCGGGCACGTTCATCGTGAGGTACGGCGCCGGCGCGCGGGCCTGCTGCGTGGCCGCAATGTTCAGCCGCGCCCCCGCCGCCTTGGCGGGCCGTTTGGCCAGGAGCCGGTCCAGGATCATGCCGATCGCCTCGATTTGGCCGTCAGACGGCGCCAATTCCCGCGCCACACCAACCCGCGCGGATCGCGCGCATTGAACTAGGCGGCCCGGGGCGATAGGTCAAAGGCCGACAACCGAACGAGTTTTCACCACCATGCTGCGCAAAGCCGCCCTCGCCTTCGCCACCGTCGCGGTCCTCGGGGCCTCGGCCTGCGCCCCCGTGGGCACCTACGAAGGCTTCCAGGCGATCGAACAGAGCCCCGGCGACATCAAGGTCGGCGAGGACACGCGCTCGACCGTGCTGGCCAAGCTCGGCTCGCCGACGGCCACCTCGACGTTCGACAAGGACACCTGGTTCTATATGTCGCAGACGGTGAACCGCACGGCCTTCTACATGCCGCGCATCGCCCGGCGCGACGTCTTCGCCATCTCGTTCAACCACGACACCGAACAGGTGGCCTCGGTGAACAAGTACGGCCTCGAGGCCGGCCGGATCATCGCCTACAACCGGCGTGAGACCCCGACCCGCGGCCGCGAGATGACCATCCTCGAGCAGCTGCTCGGCTCGATCGGCAACGGCGGCGTCCTGCCCCCCGACCAGAACCAGACCCCCGGCAGCCACCCGGGTGACCGGCCCTAAGCGCTTCGGAGCGAAGCGCCTCAGGGCGCCGCCGCGCCGCCCCAGTGGTAGCCGGCGACGTACGGTGCGCCCTCGACCTCGAAAGCGTAGATGTTCTGCCCGATGCACGGGCCGCGCGTCCCGTTGATCCAGGGGGCTGGCTTCAGGCGCGCGGCCAGCGCCGGCCACGGCGCGAGCGCTGCGGAGACGTCCGTCAGCGCGAAGTCCGGCCGGAACTGATCGGCGTCGTAGTCGAACTTGCCTGCGAACAAGACCTCACCCGCCTTGGCCTCGAACGCCGCCGCGCCGAGGCAGAACGACGTCAACGAATAGGAGCCGCCGAGCGCGAACAGCGCCCAGCGGCCAGGCGGCAGGGCGAAGGCCATAAGATGGGCCTGCGGCAGGCCGTGGAACGTCGGGCCCAGGTTGGCGAACTCGAGGATGTTGGACCGCCCGTCCAGCTTCCAGGCCGGCGTCTCGATGTCCGGTCCCTCGCGCATGAACGACATGCCGTGGGTGATCCCGGCCCCGCGAATGTCGAAGATGACCAGCGCCGAGTCGGCCGGCACGCTCGCCAACTCTTCGGGCTTCAGCGCGTGCATCAGCGGACCCGCGCTCTTCGGCAGGGCTTCCCACTTGTACGGCTTGACGGGGGTCGAGCCCTCGGGCGGCAGGGCGGCGAGGCTCAGGGACCTCGCGCCGCCCAGGATGGGCGCCTGGCCCGTGCGCCGGCTGGCGTGGCTGGCCGCCTCGTTGGCCCAGGCGCGCACGACGTCGCCGTGGGGCTGGGACGCGCCGATCCACTGCGACAGGCGTTGCGCCAGGTCGGCTTGCCCGAGCCCGGCCAGCGATCGGCCCTCGTCGTCGGAAAGACGCACGACGCGCCAGCCTTGCACCACCATGCAGTTCTCGACGTTGGCCTGCAGGGTGTGGTCCTCCTGGGCCAGCTGCAGCATGTCGCCGATCAGGCCGCCCTCCAGCGCTCGCTGGACCTTGGTCTGGGCGGCCAGGCCCAGGCATTCGCGCAGCGCCGCCTGCTGGGAGCCCAGATCCGAACCGGGGCGATTGAAATAGGTGTAGCCGGGGCTGGCCGCGATCAGGCTCGCGGCCAGGGCCGGCCCCGCGGCCAGGGCGACTATGCCGCCAAGAACTGTCGATCCGAAGGTCCCCAACGCCCCCTCCCGCCCTGGGCGAATCCGCCCTCGCAGCACGCCAAGGCTTTACGCGCAGCGTACAGGGTCAACAAGAAAAACGCCCCGGAGGTCTCCCTCCGGGGCGTCGTCTTTCAGGCTGTGCGGGCGATCAGCTCACCACGCCGTGGGCCAGCACCGCCAGGAGCAGCAGGGCCACGATGTTGGTGATCTTGATCATCGGGTTCACGGCGGGACCCGCCGTGTCCTTGTAGGGGTCGCCGACGGTGTCGCCGGTCACGGCCGCCTTGTGCGCGTCCGAGCCCTTGCCGCCGTAGTGGCCTTCCTCGATCAGCTTCTTGGCGTTGTCCCAGGCGCCGCCGCCCGAGGTCATCGAGATGGCGACGAAGAGGCCGGTGACGATCACGCCCATCAGCATGGCGCCCAAGGCCGAGAAGGCCTCGCTCTTGCCGGCGATCAGGCGGATGACGAAGAACAGCACGATCGGCGAGGCGACCGGCAGCAGCGAGGGCACGATCATCTCGCGGATCGCCGCCTTGGTCAGGATGTCCACCGCCTTGCCGTACTCGGGCTTGACCTCATAGGTCATGATGCCCGGGTTCTCCTTGAACTGGCGGCGCACTTCGGCGACCACCGACTCGGCGGCGCGGCCCACGGCCGTCATGGAAAGACCGCCGAACAGGAACGGCAGCAGGCCGCCGAACAGCAGGCCGACCACGACGTAGGGGTTGGACAGGTCGAAGCGGACGTCGCCCATGCCGGAGAAGAACGGGAAGTCCGTCGGGTTGGCCGAGTAGAACTTCAGGTCCTGGGTGTAGGCGGCGAACAGCACCAGGGCGCCGAGGCCGGCCGAACCGATGGCGTAGCCCTTGGTCACGGCCTTGGTGGTGTTGCCGACCGCGTCGAGGGCGTCGGTGGAGACGCGCACTTCCGGCGGCAGGCCGGCCATTTCGGCGATGCCGCCGGCGTTGTCGGTCACCGGGCCGAAGGCGTCCAGGGCGACGATGAAGCCGGCCAGGGACAGCATGGTGGCGGTGGCGATGGCGATGCCGAAGAGGCCCGCCAGGTTGAAGGTCACCACGATGCCGACGATGATCACCAGGGCCGGGGCCGCAGTGGACTCCAGGCTCATGGCCAGGCCCTGGATGACGTTGGTGCCGTGGCCGGCGACCGAGGCCTTGGCCACCGACTTCACCGGGCGGAAGCCGGTGCCGGTGTAGTACTCGGTGATGACCACGATCGCCGCGGTCACCGCCAGGCCGACGATGCCGCACCAGAACAGGGTCATGCCGTCGAAGGTCTGGCCCGTCGTGGTCGTCACGGCGGTGGGGACCATCTTGGTGAAGACGAAGTAGAGCGCCGCGGCCGAGAGCACGCCGGTGACGATGAGGCCCTGGTAGAGGGCGCCCATGATGTTGTTGTTCTTGCCCAGGCGCACGAAGAAGGCGCCGATGATGGACGTCACGATGCAGACGCCGCACACCGCCAGCGGCAGCAGCATCATGGTCGAGGCGGTGGTGAGGTCGGCGCCGAAGAAGATCGACGCCAGCACCATGGTCGCCACGGTGGTCACCGCATAGGTCTCGAACAGGTCGGCGGCCATGCCGGCGCAGTCGCCGACGTTGTCGCCCACGTTGTCGGCGATGGTCGCGGCGTTGCGCGGGTCGTCTTCGGGAATGCCGGCCTCGACCTTGCCGACCATGTCGCCGCCGACGTCGGCGCCCTTGGTGAAGATGCCGCCGCCGAGACGGGCGAAGATGGAGATCAGCGAGGCGCCGAAGCCGAGGGCGACGAGGCTGTCCACCGTGTCACGGTCGGTGGGCGCAAGGCCCATCGGGCCGGTCAGGACCCAGAAGTAGACCGAGACGCCGAGCAGGGCGAAGCCGGCCACCAGCATGCCGGTGACGGCGCCGGAGCGGAACGCCATGGAGAGGCCCTTGCCGAGGCTCTCCGACGCCGCCTGGGCCGTGCGCACGTTGGCGCGGACCGAGATCAGCATGCCGGCGAAGCCGGCCAGGCCCGACAGCACCGCGCCGATCGCGAAGCCGATGGCCGCGTGGACGCCGATCAGGACCGCGACGGCGATCAGGATGACGACGCCGACGATGCCGATCGTGGTGTACTGGCGGTTCAGGTACGCCTGGGCGCCTTCCTGAATCGCCGCGGCGATCTCCTTCATCTTGTCGTTGCCGGCGGAGGCCCGCATCAAGGATGCGGACTGTACGGCGCCGTACGCGACGGCCAGCAGGCCGGCGACGATCACCAACAAAAGTACGTTCATTTCTAAGCGCCCCTCGTGTGTTCTTGCGCAAAAAGCCGCTTCGCTGATGCGCGTCGCGGCTGGGCCAAAAGTCCCCTTTGGGCGGGCGAGGCGCCCGGTTGGCCCCTCAAAAGACGCCGGAAAGTGCCAAAAGCGAAACGGCGACGCAAGCGGCCGTCAGGGAAGCCTTAAGCCTCAGCGTCGCGGAGGGATTCTCGGCGACGGCAGGCCGGTGCGCTGCTTGGGCTGCGAGGGCGAGGTGAAGCCGATCGAGGTGACGTCGCCCGGCGCTATGGCCTGGGCCAGCGTCAGCATGGTCGCCTTCAGCTTCGCCTCGTCCAGCCGGGTGTAGTCGTCGTAGCGGGTGAAGGGCGTGCGGTGGCCGGCGCGGACCAGGGCGTCGCGGAAATAGGGCTCGCGCGACTGCAGGCGCGGACCGTTGGCGCCGGACGTCAGGTTCACGCGCACCGAGACGAACACGTAGTTCACCACCCGGCCGTCGACGACCACCGGCAGGCCGACAGGGGCGAGGTCGACGTACTGCCCGACCGCCGGCTCGGCCAGCGCCGCGGCCGGCGGCAGGACGGCGAGGACGAGGGCAAGGGCGATGGCGGGGCGCAGGCGGGCCATGGCTGCGGCTTGCGCCCGAATCGCTTGCCAATCCGTTGCCGACGTCAGGCCACCACGAGCGCCATGGCGAAACCGTCGTAGCCCTTGGACCCGACCGTCTGCACGGCGGTGGCGATGACACGCGGCTCGGCCGCGATCATGGCGTTCATGCGCCGCACGCCGGCGACGTTCGGGTCGCTCCCGCCCGCCTCGGCCACCGCCCCGCCGCGCACCACGTTGTCGACGACGATCAGGCTGCCGACGCGGGCGAGCTTCAGGGCCCAGGCGAAGTAGTCAGGGTTGCTGGGCTTGTCGGCGTCGATGAACACGAGGTCGAACGGGCCTTCCCGCTCCAGGTGCGGCAGGGAGTCGATGGCGCGGCCGACGCGGATGTCGACCTGGTCGGCGTAGCCCGCCCTGGCGATGTTGCCGCGCGCCACCTCGGCGTGCTTCGGGTCGTACTCCAGGGTGACGAGCCGCCCGCCGGCCGGCAGGGCGCGGGCGAGCCAGATCGTCGAATAGCCGCCCAGCGTGCCGATCTCGAGGATCTTCGCCGCGCCGATGGACCGGGCCAGGATCTGCAGCATCCGGCCCTGGTTCGGGGCGACGTTGATCGCCGGCAGGCCGGCCGCCTCGCTGGACTTCAGCGCCGCCTCCAGCGCCTCGTCGGGCGGCAGCAGGGTCTCGACGATGTAGCGGTCGACCGCGGTCCACTGGTCCTGGGCCATGGCAGGGCTCCCTTCAGATGTGGCGCCAGCCTCCCGGCCCGGCGTCGATGTCGCGCCCGGCGAGCCGCACGCGGACGGGGCCCTTGCTCTCGAAGACCCCGACGTCGGTCATCGGGATCCCGATCGCCGCGGCGGCGGCCGTCAGGGCGGCGGCCGCCTCGGGCGCGGCGGCGCAGACGATCTCGTAGTCGTCCCCGCCCGTGGCGCAGACCAGGCGCTCGGCCTCCGGGGCGCCCTCGGCCAGGGGCGCGCGGTCGAGCTCGACGACGAGCCCGAGATCGCTGGCCTCGGCCAGGTGTCCCGCGTCGGCGACGAGGCCGTCGGAGACGTCGGCTGCGGCGCTGGCGTGGGCCAGCAGCAGCGGCCCCAGGGCGACGCGCGGCTCCGGCAGTCGGTACCAGCCGGTCAGGCGCCCGTCGGGGTCGGCCGCCTCCCCTCGCCTCGCCTTCAGGCCACGCCAGCCCTTGCCGACCTGGCCGCTGACCAGCAGGCGGTCGCCGGCCCGCGCCCCGCCGCGCCGGACCATGCGCCCGGACGGGACCCAGCCGAACAGCGCCGCGCTGGCCCAAAAGGGTCCGGGGGTCGAGACCGTGTCGCCGCCGAGCAGGACCAGGCCGTAGGCGGCGCCGTCCTCGTCCAGCCCCCGCGCGAAGGCTTCGCGCTCGGCCGGGCCGCAGCGGTCCGACCAGGCGGTGGTCAGCAGGTAGCCGTAGGGCTCGGCCCCCTTGGCGGCGAGGTCCGACAGGTTCACCCGCAGCAGCTTCCTCGCCACCGTGTCCAGCGGATCGTCGGCCATGAAGTGCACGCCCTCGACCAGGGCGTCGGTGGTGAGGACGAGGTCGAACCCGGGCCGCGCCGGCAGGGCCGCCGCATCGTCGAGCAGGGCCAGGGCTTCAGGCGCCCCGCGGGTCAGCGGCCGGAAAAGCCGCGCGATCTCTGCGAATTCCCCGGTTTCGGCCTGCGCCCCAGCCCCTGACTCAGGGCCGGGCATCGCGCGCGATCCGGTCGAGCGCCGCGTTCACGAAGCCGGCCTCGGGCCCCTCGAAGAAGGACTTGGCGATCTCGACGTATTCGTCGATGGCGACTTCGGCCGGGGTGTCCTGGCGCATCAGCTCGAAGGCGCCCACGCGCAGGATGGCGCGCACGGTGGCGTCGATGCGTTCCAGCCGCCAGCCCTCGGCCAGGCGCCGCGCGATGGCCTTGTCGACTTCCCCTTGCGCCTCGACCACGCCGCGCACCAGCTCGGCGAAGAACGTCTCGTCCGCCTCGGCCAGGCGCACGCCGTCGCCGTCGATGTCGCGGTCGAATCGGTGGTCGCAGAACTCGCGCACCACGGCCTCGGCGCCCGCGCCGGAGACCTCCATCTGGTACAGCGCCTGGACCGCGGCGAGGCGGGCGACGGAGCGCGCCTGACGGCCCTTCATCGCGGCTGCCCCAGGAAGCGGCGGCGGATGGCGATCATCTCCAGGCAGGCGCGGGCGGCGGCGCCGCCGCGATCGCCCAGGTCGGGGCGGGCTTCGGCCATCGCTTCGTCCTCGTCGTCCACGGTGACGATGCCATAGCCCATGGCGAGCCGGCGGCCGATGGCGAGGTCCATCAGCGTCCGCGCGGACTCGTTGGCCAGCACTGCGAACTGGTAGGAGTGGTCGCCGATGACCGCGCCCAGGGCGACGTAGCCGTCGAAGCGCACGCCCGCGGCGCGGTGGCCGCTCTCCTCGGCCATGGCGACGACCGCAGGGATCTCCATCACGCCGGGGGCGATGACGACGTCGTGCTCGGCGCCGAACGCCTCGATGGCGTCCAGCGCCCCCTTCATCAGGGCGTCGGCGACGGCCTCGTGCTGGCGCGCCTCGACGATCAGGACGCGGGGCTTTTCCTCAGGCATGTGGTGATCCGGGCAAGTGGGGGCGTCCGCGCGGCGAAGGGGCGCAACCTAAGACCATTCGAGGCGCAACGTCCAATGGCGGCGCAGCTATTCGGCGCCTTCGACCAGCCCGTCCTCGGAGAGGCCTTCCTGGACCAGGAAGCGGGCGAAGTCCTCGGTCTGGCGGAAGTCGCGGTAGACCGAGGCGTAGCGGACGTAGGCCACGTCATCGAGGGCCTTCAGCGCCTTCATCACCATCTCGCCGACGACGCTCGAGGGCAGTTCGGTTTCGCCCAGGCTCTCCAGCTGGCGCACGATGCCGTTGATCATCCGCTCGACGCGCTCGGGGTCGACCGGACGCTTGCGCGTGGCCACGGCCACCGAGCGCACCAGCTTCTCGCGGTCGAACGGGTTGCGCCGTCCGGACCGCTTCAGGATCGTCAGTTCGCGAAGCTGCACGCGCTCGAAGGTGGTGAAGCGGCCGCCGCACTCCGGACACATGCGGCGACGGCGGATGGCCGCCCCGTCTTCCGACGGGCGGCTGTCCTTCACCTGGCTTTCGGCGTGGCCGCAGAACGGGCAGCGCATGATCTCGCCCCTCCGCGGCGCAGACGTACAATCAATTGTAGATCGGGAAGCGGGCGGTCAAGCCCAGGACATCCTGGCGCACCTTGGCCTCGACCTCGCCGTTGCCGTCGGGGCCGTTCTTCGCCAGGCCGTCGACGACCTCGCCGATCATCCTGGCCACGGCCCGGAACTCCGCCTCGCGGAACCCGCGCGTGGTGCCGGCCGGCGTGCCCAGGCGCACGCCCGAGCTCCACATCGGCGGGCGCGGGTCGAACGGGATGGTCGAGCGGCTGCAGGTGATGCCGGCGCGCTCCAGGCTGTCCTCGGCCGCCTTGCCGGTCACGTCCTTCGGCGTCAGGTCGACGACCATCAGGTGGCTGTCGGTGCCGCCGGCCACGATGTTCATGCCGCAGTCCTGCAGGGCCTCGGCCAGGGCGCGCGCATTGGCGATGACCTGCCTGGCGTAGACCTTGAATTCGGGCCGCAGCGCCTCGCCCAGGGCCACGGCCTTGGCCGCGATCACGTGCATCAGCGGTCCGCCCTGGATGCCGGGGAACACCGCCGCGTCGATCTTCTTGCCGAGCTTGGGGCTGTTGGACAGGATCATGCCGCCGCGCGGGCCGCGCAGGGTCTTGTGCGTGGTGGTCGTGACCACGTGCGCGTGCGGCAGCGGGCTCGGGAACTCGCCGGCCGCGACCAGGCCCGCGAAGTGGGCCATGTCGACCATCAGATAGGCCTCGACGCTGTCGGCCACCTCACGGAAGCGGGCGAAGTCGATGGTGCGACTGTAGGCCGAACCGCCGGCGATGATTAGCTTCGGGCGGTGCTCCTTGGCGATCTCGGCCAGGTCGTCGTAGTCGATGATCTGGTCCTGCTTGCGCACGGTGTAGGCCACCGGCTTGAACCACATGCCCGACTGGTTGACGCTCTTGCCGTGCGTCAGGTGGCCGCCGGCGTTCAGGTCCATGCCCATGAACGTGTCGCCCGGCTGCATCAGGGCCATGAAGACGCCCTGGTTGGCCTGCGAGCCCGAGTGCGGCTGGACGTTGGCCCACCGGCACTGGAACAGCTCCTTGGCCCGCTCGATGGCGAGCGTCTCGGCGACGTCCACCTCCTCGCAGCCACCGTAGTAGCGCTTGCCCGGATAGCCCTCGGCGTACTTGTTGGTCAGGATCGAGCCCTGGGCCTCGAGCACGGCGCGCGAGACGATGTTCTCCGACGCGATCAGCTCGATCTGGTCCTGCTGGCGTTTCAGCTCCTTGCCGACGACGCCGAAGATGGCGGGGTCGGACGTCTTCAGGTCTTCCGTGAAGAAGCCGGAGGCATGGCGAGAAAGGGTGGCGGTGGCGGTCAAGACTCGCCTCCTGGAGCTTGGGGTGGGAAGGGCCCCTCTTTAACGCGGGGCGGGCGGGGATCAACCGGACACGCCGCAAAACCGACGGAACCGGCGGCGATGCTGCGCGTTAGGCGTTGACGAGGGCGTCTCTGTATCGTCGGACAAGGGGAGTGTGCATGGCTTCGGGAGCGGGGGACGCAAAGCCCGACGCGTCGGATTCCGATGCGATTCTTCGGCTCAGCGCCGATATCGTCGCGGCCTTCGTGTCGCAGAACCCTCTGTCGGTGTCCGCCCTGCCGGACCTGATCGGCAAGGTGCACGCCACCCTGGCCGGCCTCGGCGCCGACCCGGCCGCGGCGCCGCGCGAGCGCCCCAAGCCCGCAGTGCCGATCAGCCGCTCGGTGCAGCACGACTACATCGTCTGCCTCGAGGACGGGAAGAAGCTGAAGATGCTCAAGCGCTACCTGCGCGCCCAGTACGACATGAGCCCGGAAGAGTACCGCCGCCGCTGGGGCCTGCCGCCCGACTACCCGATGGTCGCGCCGGCCTACGCGGCGCGCCGCTCGGACTTCGCCAAGAAGATCGGCCTGGGCCGGGGCGTGAGACGGACGAGCTAAGAAGAGATCGAAGTCAGGCCGCCTGTCCGCCCACGCGGGCGATGTTGCAGCGGGTCCAGAGCTGTTCCAGCGCCTTCACCAGGTCGTCCATCATCGCGTCGGTGTGGAACGGCGTGGGAGTGAAGCGCAGGCGCTCGGTGCCGCGCGGCACGGTGGGGAAGTTGATCGGCTGCACATAGATCCCGTGATCGCTGAGCAGCATGTCCGAGATCATCTTGCAGTGGACGGGGTCGCCCACCAGCACCGGCACGATGTGGCTGACCGACGGCATCACCGGCAGGCCGGCCGCGCGCATGCGCGCCTTCAGCGTCGCCGCGCGCTCCTGGTGCTTCTCGCGCACCTCGTTGTGCGCCTTCAGCCAGCGGATCGAGGCCAGGGCGCCTTCCGAGAGGGCCGGCGGCAGGGAGGTCGTGAAGATGAAGCCGGGGGCGTAGGAGCGCACCGCGTCCACCAGGTCGGCGTCGCCGGCGATGTAGCCGCCCATGACCCCGAACGCCTTGGCCAGCGTGCCCTCGATGATGTCGATCTGGTCGGCCACACCGTCGCGCTCGGAGACGCCGCCGCCGTGCTCGCCGTAAAGGCCGACCGCGTGCACCTCGTCGAGGTAGGTCAGGGCGCCGTACTTCTTCGCCAGGGCCGCTGTGGCGCCCAGGTCGGCGATGTCGCCGTCCATCGAATAGACGCTCTCGAACGCGACCAGCTTGGGCGCGTCGGCCGGCGCCTCGACCAGCAGGCTCTCCAGGTGTTCCAGGTCGTTGTGGCGGAACACCTTGAACGTCCCGCGCCCGTTGCGGATGCCCGCGATCATCGAGGCGTGGTTCAGTTCGTCGGAGAAGATGATCAGGCCCGGCAGCACCTTCTGCAGGGTCGACAGGGTCGCCTCGTTGGAGACGAAGCCCGAGGTGAACAGCAGCGCGGCTTCCTTGCCGTGCAGGTCGGCGAGCTCGCGCTCCAGCTCGACCAGCGAGTGGGTGGTGCCGGAGATGTTGCGCGTGCCGCCCGAGCCGGCGCCCGCCTCGTCGATGGCGCGGTGCATGGCCGCGGTCACCACCGGGTTCTGGCCCTGGCCCAGGTAGTCGTTGGAGCACCAGACGACCACGTCGCGCTCCTCGCCGGACGGCGTCGTCCAGGTCGCGAGCGGGAAGTCGCCGTTGTGACGCTTCAGATCGGCGAACACCCGGTAGCGGCCCTCGAAGCGGACCTGATCCAGCGCGGTCCTGAAAGCGGCCTTGTAGTCCATCAACTGCGCCTCGTTACGAAGCGGCGGCCCCTTAAGGAGACCCCCCGGCGAAAGGTCGCGGTTCTTCGCACGAACCGCACCGGCCTGTCACCTAGGGGAGTCCCCTTAGAGTCGCGCGCCTCCGTTAGCCTCGGGCGGCGTCCGCAGACGGACGTATCCCACCGCGATATTTAAGAACTTAACACTGTTCAGCGCCAGCGCCATATCGTCGCCCGGTCCTCAAGTCAGGGACTTGAGCGGGCGCCATCCCGATCAGGCCGGCTTGCGGAAGCGGTAGATGAACTGGTCGGTGTGGTGACGCAGGCTGGGGTCGAACACCTTCAGCGTGTGGTCGTCCTTGGGATTGGCCAGAACCTTGCTTTCGCCGTCGAACCTGAAGCCCGCCGCCTCGACCTCGGCCTTGACCGCCGCCGGATCGATCCGGTGCAGGGTGTTGGTGTCGCGCAGGCCCGAGCCGGCTGCGGCGGCGTGGTCGAGGACGATGAACTCGCCGCCGGGCTTCAGGGCCTTGAACACGGCCTTGTTGAACGCGGCGATGTCGGCCGGGCCCATGAAGGGGTCGTGCAGGTCGTGGTAGTTCTGGGCGGTCCAGACCGCGTCTACGGACGAGGGCGTCGCGAAGTCGTTCACCGGCGCCACCAGGGCGGTGATGTTCGGATGCTTCGGGTCCGGCTGGCTGCCGTTCGCCGGCAGGGTCACGCCCGGAAACTTGCCGATCTCGGTGGGCTGGAAGGCGTAGACCTTGCCCTTGGGCCCGACGGCGACCGAGAACAGGCGGCTGAAGTAGCCCTTGCCGGGCATGAAGTCGACGACCGTCTGGCCGGGCTTGATGCGGGCGAAGGCGAGCATCTGCGCCGGCTTGCGCGCGGCGTCGAGGTCGGTGTCGTCCTTGGGCCGGTTGGTGTCGGCGACGGCCGCGGCGATGTTGGGCGCGACGCCCGACGCGCCGGCCTGCCAGGCCGCCCCTGCCGACAACGCGACCGCCCCCACCAGGGCCGTGATCGTCAGACGCTTCATGGCGCCGCCTCCGTTGCTTTTGAGACTGCTGTGACGTTTTAGCGCGCCCTCCGGGCGGAGTCAGCGGCGCCGAGGATTACAAACCGGACAGGCTTGGTTAGGTGCAGATGAACGGATGGGGTTGAGGCCGAGGCCCGTTTGGCGCACCCTTGGGCCCCTGAGTCAGGAACTGGCAGGAAAGAGGGCCGATGACACAGGCGTCCGCCACGGCCGCGTCACCCTGGCGTGAAGACACGATCGACCGCACCCTCGCCCTCATCAACTACGGCCTCTTGCTGGCCTCGATCTTCTTTGCCGGCATCCCCGGCCTGATCGCGGTGATCATCGCCTACGCCCAGCAGGCCGAGGCGCCGCCGCGCATCCGCAGCCACCTGAAGTACCAGATCCGCATCTTCTGGATCGCGTTCGGCCTGACCATCGTCGCCTCCGGCGCGGCCATGACCGCCTTCCTGCTGGCCGCCGTGGACCTGTTCGAGGGCGGCGTCGGCCAGGGCATCGGCGGCTTCAGCCTCGACATGGCCAAGCTGATGATGATCACCGACATGGCCAGCATCCGCGTGGCGACGCCCGTGGTGATCCTGACCGTGGCGGCGGTGCTGGTTTCCGCCGTGACCATGCTGTGGCTGATCGCGGCGCCGGCCGTGGGCTTCATCCGCCTTGCCACGGACCGCTCGATCGGCGATGGCGGGCGCCCCTAGAGCGGGTTGAGGAAAAGTGGGAACCAGTTTTCCGCCCGCAACCCGCTCTAACTCTTTAGAATCGATCACGTCTATCGGGTTCGGATCGATTCGATCCGAACCCGACGTGATCTAAGCGCCAACCGCCTTTCTCCAGGTCCGCCATGACCCGAGCGCCGCTCGCCCCCTACCCCGCCCTGCGTCTTCGCCGCCTGCGCCAGGCCGACTGGATCCGCCGCCTGGTGCGCGAGAGCGCCCTGACGCCGGCCGACTTCATCTGGTCGATGGTGGTGCACGAGGGCGAGGGCCGCATTCCGGTGCCGTCGATGCCGGGCGTCGAGCGCCTGTCGGTGGCCGAATGCGCCAAGGCGGCCCGCGAGGCCAAGGCCTTGGGCATCCCGGCGATCGCCGTCTTCCCGCACATCGACGCGGCCGGAAAGGACCCCCTGGGCGCCCAGGCGGCCGATCCCGAGGGTGTCGTCTGCCGCGCGGTGCGCGCGATGAAGGACGCCGCGCCCGAGGTCGGGATCATGTGCGACGTCGCGCTCGATCCCTTCACCGACCACGGCCACGACGGGATCATCGAGGGCGGCCGCATCCTCAACGACCCGACCATCGAGCGCCTGGTCGAACAGGGCCTGGTCCAGGCCAGGGCCGGCTGCGACATCCTCGCGCCATCCGACATGATGGACGGCCGCGTCGGCGCCCTGCGCGCGGCGCTGGAGGCCGAGAACCTGCAGGACGTGATGATCATGTCCTACGCGGCCAAGTACGCCTCGGCCTTCTACGGCCCGTACCGCGAGGCCATCGGTTCGGGGAAGCTCGGGACCGGCTCGGTCGAGAACCCCGGCGACAAGAAGACCTACCAGATGGACGCGGCCAACTCCGAGGAGGCGCTGCGCGAGGTCGCCATGGACATCGCCGAGGGCGCCGACATGGTCATGGTCAAGCCGGGCCTGCCCTACCTCGACATCGTCCGCCGCGTGGTCGAGGCCTTCGCCATGCCGACCTTCGCGTTCCAGGTCTCGGGCGAATACGCGATGCTGATGGCCGCCGCACAGAACGGCTGGCTGGACGGCGACCGGGCCGTGCTGGAAAGCTTGACCGCCTTCAAGCGCGCCGGCTGCGCCGGGATCATCACCTATTTCGCGCCCAAGGCTGCGCGGCTGCTGGGGGCCTGAAACCCTCGGCGCGGTTGACTCCCGCGCTTCGCCACCAAAAGTTGCGCCCCTGTGGGCGAGTCCGCGAGGGGGGGTGTGGATGCGACCGGCCGTTCTGGCTGTGCTTGGCGCGGCGACGCTCGTGGCGTTCGTCGCCATGCGGCTGTTCCTGTTCAACTGGTACTCGATACCGTCCCACGCCATGGAGCCCACGTTCCGTGAGGGCGATACGGCCTTCGTCGCCGAGTACGCCTATGGCTGGAGCCACGCGCTGCCGGGTCAGCCGCCCTCGCGCCAGCCCCGCCTCGGCTTCCGCCCGCCCGAGCGGGGCGACCTCGTCGTCTTCCGTCTGCCCCGCGACGGGCGCACCAGCTACATCAAGCGCCTGATCGGCCTGCCCGGCGACCGGGTGGCGATGAGGGGCGGCGCCCTCTACCTCAACGGCAAGGCCGTGCCGACTCGCTTCGTGGCGAACCGCACCGCCCATGACCGCGGGATCGCCGAGCCGGTCGCCTGGCTCGAGGAGACGCTTCCCGACGGCCGCCGCTACACGGTCCAGGACCATGGCCGCGGCTATCCGGCGGACGACACCGGCGACTACGTCGTGCCGCCGCACTGCTACTTCATGTTGGGCGACAACCGCGACAACTCGGCCGACAGCCGCTTCGATCCGGGCCTGCCTCCACAAAGCCCGATGCTCGGAGGCTGCGGCTGGGACGCCAGCCACGACGCTGACCTGGGTGACATAGGCGTCGGCTTCGTCCCCGAGGACGACCTCATCGGCAAGGTCGTCTTCGTCGCGCGGACCGGCCGGGAAGGCGGCTGAGCCTCAGAGTGAGCGCGCCACCCAGGCGTCGGTCCGCGCCTCCAGCATCGCCGGGGCAGCGGCCCCTCGCCGAGCACGAGATCGTGGAAGGCGCGCCCGTCGAACCTGGACCCCAGGGCCGCCTCGACGCTGTCCGCCCGGCCGTGGCGGAGGCCGCCCCCGACGCTGCGATCGTCACGCCCATCGCCATGGCTCCCTTCAAGACGTCCCTTCGCCCCGCACCCATCGCCTTCCGCTCACCCGAACGGCGCATCGAGGCTGGGCGAAGGTTCGGTGAACCAAGCCGCGCCGTCCTCGGTGACGTGGAAGTGGTCCTCCAGGCGCACGCCGAACGCCCCGGGCACAACCAGCATCGGCTCGTTGGAAAAGCACATGCCGGGCGCCAGCGGCGTGCGGTCGCCCCGCACCAGGTAGGCGGGCTCGTGGATGGATAGGCCGATGCCGTGGCCGGTGCGGTGCGGCAGGCCCGGCAGGCGGTAGTCGGGGCCATAGCCGGCCGCCTCCAGCACCTGCCTGGCCGCCGCATCGATCGCCTCGCAGGGAACGCCGGGCCGCACCGCGGCGAAGGCCGCGGCCTGGGCGGCCTTTTCGGTGTCCCACACCCGCCGCACCGCTTCGCCGGGCTCGCCGAAGACGTAGGTGCGGGTGATGTCGGAGTTGTAGCCGTCCACCAGGCAGCCGGTGTCGATCAGCACCAGGTCGCCCTCGGCCAGGCTCTGCTCGCCCGGCTTGCCGTGCGGATACTGCGTCACCGCGCCGAACTGGACCTGGCAGAAGCTCGACCCGCCGTCGGCCCCCAGGCGGCGGTGGGCCTCGTCGATGAAGCGGGCCACCTCGCCGGTGGTGACCCCGGGCGCCAGCATGCGCGCGGCCCGGCGCTGGACCTCCAGCGTCATGGCCTTGGCCTGGCTCATCAGGGCCAGCTCCGCCGGCGACTTCACCATCCGGCAGCCGTCGACGATCGGCGCGCCGTCGACCAGCGACAGCGACGGCGCGGCCTTGCGCAGGCCGTCGAAGACGAAGAACGGCGTCTGCGGCTCGATCGCGACGCTGCCGGCGCCCATGTCGCGCAGGACCGCGGCGGTAAGCTCGAACGGGCTCTCGTCCTCCTCCCAGAACCGCGCCTCGGCCTCGATCCGCAGCGAGGCCTCCAGCGTGCCGGCCTCGAACGCCGGGCAGATCATCACCGGCTTGCCGCGCCGGCCCAGCACCATCGCCACCAGCCGCTCGCTCTGGCCCCAGGTGACGCCGGTGAAGTAGCGCAAGGAGGCGCCGCCGCGGACCAGCAAGGCTTCGGCGCCCGCTTCCGCCATCAGCCGCCGGGCCTTTTCGAGCCGCGCCTCGCGCTCTTCGGCTCCGATCCGCGGCGCCGGGTCGGCCCACCGCGCCAGCCCCGCCAGCTCCACTGCGGCGGTCGAGCCGCCCACGCCCTTGGTCATATCCGCCTCACTGCACGTCCCGCGAGCGTGGCCGCATCCGCCTCGCTTGTCGATGCGCGGCGCACGGTCTATCGCCCGCCCACCACCACAGGGAACAGGGCATGGCCGGCAGCCAGGACTTCACCCCCGATCCGCGCAACGAGCGGGCGCTGATCTACCTGAACGGCGAACTGGTGCGGCGCGAGGCGGCGATGGTGTCGATCTTCGACGCCGGCTTCTCCATGGGCGACGGGGTCTGGGAGGGCATCCGCCTGCACAAGGGGGCCCTGCTCTTCCTCGACGCCCACCTCGACAGGCTCTACGAGGGCGCCCGCTCGATCGCCCTCGACATCGGTGTCGACCGCGAAGGCATGAAGGCGATTCTGCGCCGGACGCTGGACGCCAACGGCATGACCGACGGCGCGCACCTGCGGCTGATGGTGACGCGCGGCCTGAAGTCGGCGGTGAACCAGGACCCGCGCAACGCCCTCGGCCGGCCGACGATCGCGCTGACCGCCGAATACAAGGCGACGCCGCAGTCCACAGGCCCCGGCCTCACCCTGGCCACGGCCAAGGTGCGGTGCACCCCGCGCGAGATGTTCGACATGCGGCTCAATTCGCACAGCCGCCTGCCGCTGATCCGGGCGCTGATCGAGGCGATCGAGGCCGGCGGCGACGAGGCCCTGATGCTGGACCCGGCCGGCTTCGTCTCCAGCTGCAACGCCACCAACTTCTTCTTCGTCCGCGACGGCGAGCTGCGCACCTCCACCGGCGAGTTCTGCTTCAACGGCATCACCCGAGGCAACGTCATCGACCTGGCGCGCGAGCACGGCGTGCCGATCCGCCTCGGCGGCTTTCCTCTGTCGGACGTCCACGCCGCCGACGAGGCGTTCGTCACCGGCACCATGGCCGGCGTGACGCCGGTGCGGGCGATCGACGGCCACGTCCTGCAGGCCTCTCCAGGGCCGGTCACGCTGAGGATGCGCGACCTCTACGCCGACCTGAAGGACCGCGACGCGGCGGCCCATCCCTTCGTCGGCGCGCCCGCATGAGCGAGCCCGTGCGCATCGCCATGTGGTCGGGACCGCGCAACATCTCCACGGCCATGATGCGCGCGTTCGAGAACCGGCCGGACACGGCCGTGGTCGACGAGCCGTTCTACGCCGCCTACCTGGCCGCCACCGGCCTCGATCATCCGATGCGCGAAGAGGTGCTTGCGGCCCAGCCGACGGACTTCGCCGAGGTCGCCGCCGCCATGGCCGGCCCCACTCCCGGCGGCCGGGCGGTGTTCTACCAGAAGCACATGACGCACCACATGCTGCCGGGCGTCGACCTCGCCTGGACGGCGGCCTGCCGCAACGCCTTCCTGATCCGGCCGCCCGAACAGGTGCTGGCGTCCTATGCCGCGAAGCGCGCCGAGGTGGCGCTGGCCGACATCGGCTTCGAACGCCAGGCCGAACTGTTCGACCGCGAGGCCGAGCGCCTCGGCGCCGCGCCGCCGGTGGTCGAGGCCGCGGACGTCCTGGCCGACCCGGAACGCGCGCTGCGGGCCCTGTGCGCGGCCCTCGGCATCGCCTTCAGCGACCGCATGCTGTCCTGGCCGGCCGGCCGGCGCGACACCGACGGCGTCTGGGCCCCGGCCTGGTACGACGCCGTCGAGCGCTCGACCGGCTTCGCGCGGCCCGGCCCTGCGGCGGCGTACGACGACCTGCCCGACGACCTGAAGCGCATCGCCGACGCCGCGCGGCCGTTCTACGAGCGCCTGGCCGCGCACCGCCTGAAGGGGTGAGCGCTCAGCTGCAGGTCGTGTACTTGTTGGCGCAGTAGCCGCGTGTCCAGCCGGTGACGCCCTTGACGCGCACCTGGAGCCAGTCGCCAGAGCATCCCAGCACCTGGCCGGGGACGCTGTCCGCGTCCGCGCCGAGCCGCAGCACGACCTTGGCCCCCGCGGCGGG
>DASZQQ010000046.1:0-6229 GCA_035549595.1 Caulobacteraceae bacterium | reverse complement strand
TGATCGCCTGCTGGTACTCCGGCGCCGCCGAGGCGAGCCGCGACGCGCGCATCCTCTGCGCCGACAGCGGCGAAGGCGCCGTCTGGTCCGAACCCTGGACCGCCGTCGCCGCCGGCGCGCAGCCAGCGGGGCAGCACGCCGAGAAGAGCCTCGGCAACGTCGTCCTGTTCGAAGGCCGCGATGGACGGCTGTGGATGGTCCACGGCGCGATCCAGAGCCCGCGCATGCTCGGCGTCGCCGAACCCTGCCCGGGCTGGCGGTGCGGCCGCATCGACGCGCGCTGGTCGGCCGACGGCGGGCGGACCTGGTCGCAGGCGACGCGCCTGCTGGGCCTGCCGGGCGCCCTGCCCAGGGCCAAGCCGCTGGTCGTGCCGGGCCTGGGGCTGGTCCTTCCGGCCTACCAGGAGGCGCCCCGCCGCACGGTCCTCGCCGTCGTGGCCGAGCGCCCCGGCCCGTCGCTGGAGGTCACCGCCGCCTTCCCGCTGCGCGGCGTGCGCCTGATCCAGCCGGCCCTCGCCACCGACGCGGCAGGGGGCGTGCGGGCGTTCTTCCGCGATCCGAAGAAGCGCGCGGTCTGGACCGCGGTGTTCGATCCGAAGGCCATGGCCTGGAGCGCGCCGGAGCAGACCAACCTGCCCAATCCGTCGTCGGCCGTGGACGTGTTCCGCGACCGGCAGGGGCGGTACGTGCTGGTGTACAATCCCTCGCAGCACGGCCGCGGGGCCCTGGCGCTGGCGCGCTCGTCGGACGGCGTCGCCTTCCAGCGCGGCTGCTACCTGGCCGAGGGCGACGGCGACGTCGCCTATCCCACCGTGACCGGCGATGCGGACCACGGCTGGGCCGTGATCTGGTCGGCGTCGGACAAGCGGCGCATCGCGACGGCCGCCTTCGACGAGGCGTGGCTGGCCCAGTGCTTCGCAGAGCCGCCCGCCAGCGGTGCGCCAACGCCGAATTGACGTGCAGAATCCGCCGTTTGAGGGGCCTGCGACGCTTGATCAGCGGGGCGCCAGTCGACAGGCCGGGGGCTTCGAATGTAAATGCGCCGCGAACGACCGTTCCAAGAAGGGCGGTCAAGGACGGGTTGGTGAGGTAGAATTTTGCTCGATTTTCCGCCGCGGCAGGGCCTTTATGACCCGCGTCATGAACATGACGCGTGCGGTGTAGGTTTCATCGCCAATATCAAAGGGAAAAAATCGCACGAGGTCGTCGCCTGCGGCCTCGAGATTCTGGTCAACCTCGATCACCGCGGCGCCGTCGGCGCCGATCCGCTGGTGGGCGACGGCGCCGGCTGCCTGATCCAGATTCCCGATCCGCTGATCCGCGACTGGGCCGCCTCCGAGGGCGTCGACCTGCCCCAGCCGGGCGAATACGCCGTGGCCATGTGCTTCCTGCCTCAGGACGCGGAGACCCGCGCCGTGGCGGTCGGCCAGTTCGAGCACTTCATCCGCGTCGAGGGCCAGGTGATGCTCGGCTGGCGCGACGTGCCGACCGACACCAATGGCCTCGGCAAGGCGGTGCTCGAGCAGATGCCGGTGATCCGCCAGGCGATCGTCGGCCGCGGTCCCACGACCAAGGACCAGGACGCCTTCGAGCGCAAGCTGCTGGCGATCCGCAAGCAGACCCAGAACCCGCTGGCGGACCTGGCCAAGAAGCACGGCCTGCCGGGCCTGACCCAGCTCTACATGCCGTCCTTCTCCAGCCGCACCGTGGTCTACAAGGGTCTCCTGCTGGCGACCCAGGTCGGCGCCTTCTACAAGGACCTCTCGGACGAGCGCACGGAGTCGGCCCTGGTGCTGGTGCACCAGCGGTTCTCGACCAACACCTTCCCGTCCTGGAAGCTGGCGCACCCGTACCGGTTCATCGCCCACAACGGCGAGATCAACACGGTCCGCGGCAACGTGAACTGGATGAACGCCCGGCGGCGGACCCTGGAGTCCGACCTGCTGGGGCCCGACCTCGACAAGATGTGGCCGCTGATCCCGCACGGCCAGTCGGACACGGCCTGCCTCGACAATGCGCTCGAACTGCTGATCGCCGGCGGCATCCCGCTGGCGCAGGCGGTGATGATGCTGATCCCGGAAGCCTGGGCCGGCAATCCGCTGATGGACGCCAAGCGCAAGGCTTTCTACGAGTACCACGCCGCGCTGATGGAGCCGTGGGACGGCCCCGCCGCGATCGCCTTCACCGACGGGCGCCAGATCGGCGCCACCCTCGACCGCAACGGCCTGCGCCCCGCGCGCTTCGTCATCACCGACCAGGACCATGTGATCATGGCCTCCGAGGTCGGCGTGCTGACGGTCCCCGAGGAGCGCATCGTCCGCAAGTGGCGCCTCCAGCCCGGCAAGATGCTGCTCATCGACATGGAGCAGGGCCGGATCATCGAGGACGACGAGATCAAGGCCACCCTGGCCGACGCCGCGCCCTACGAGGAGTGGCTGCGCCAGACCCAGTTCAAGCTCGAGGAGCTGCCGGAGCCCGCGTGGGAGCCGGCCAAGACGAACGACGGCCTGCTCGATCGCCAGCAGGCGTTCGGCTACACCGAGGAGGACCTGCGCTTCTTCCTCGAGCCGATGTCGGAACAGGGCGACGACCCGGTCGGTTCGATGGGCACGGACACGCCGCTGGCGGTGCTCTCCAGGCGCCCGAAGCTGCTCTACGACTACTTCAAGCAGAATTTCGCCCAGGTCACCAATCCGCCGATCGACCCGATCCGCGAGGAGCTGGTGATGAGCCTGGTGTCGATGATCGGGCCCAGGCCCAACCTGCTCGGCCGCCAGGCCGGCACGCACAAGCGCCTGGAAGTCACCCAGCCGGTGCTGACCAACGCCGACCTGGAGAAGATCCGCTCGATCGCCGAGCTGCTGGACGGCGCCTTCCGCACCCAGACCCTGGACGCCACCTGGCCGGCCGCCGACGGCGCGGCGGGCCTGGAGAAGGCGCTGGAGAAGCTGTGCTACGCCGCCACCGACGCGGTGCTGGACGACATCAACATCCTGTTCCTGTCCGACCGGGCCGCCGGCCCCGACCGGATCCCGATCCCGGCGGCGCTCGCCACCGCGGCCGTGCACCACCACCTGATCCGCCGGGGCCTGCGCATGCAGACCGGCCTCGTCATCGAAACCGGCGAGGCGCGCGAGGTGCACCACTTCTGCGTCCTGGCCGGCTACGGCGCCGAGGCGGTCAACCCCTACCTCGCGTTCGAGACCATCGAGGCCCTGCGCGAGCGCAACGGCTCGAAGCTCGGCCCCAAGGACGTGGCCAAGAACTACATCAAGGCCATCGGCAAGGGCGTGCTGAAGGTGATGTCCAAGATGGGCATCTCCACCTACCAGTCCTACTGCGGGGCCCAGATCTTCGACGCCGTCGGCCTCTCCAGCGACTTCGTCGAAAAGTACTTCACCGGCACGGCCACCACGGTCGAGGGCGTCGGCCTGGCCGAGATCGCCGAGGAGTGCGTGCGCCGTCACGCGGGCGCGTTCGGCGACGCGCCGGTCTACCGCAACATGCTGGACGTCGGCGGGAACTACGCCTGGCGCCTGCGCGGCGAGGAGCACGCCTGGACGCCGGAGTCGGTGTCGAAGCTGCAGCACGCCGTGCGCGGAGGCGTCCCGGCCGACTACAAGGCCTTCGCCGCCCAGATCAACGAGCAGAGCGAGCGCCTGCTGACCCTGCGCGGCCTGATGCAGTTCAAGTGGGCCGAGGCGCCGGTTCCGATCGAGGAGGTCGAGCCGGCCGCCGAGATCGTCAAGCGCTTCTCGACCGGGGCGATGAGCTTCGGCTCGATCTCCCGCGAGGCGCACACCACCCTCGCCATCGCCATGAACCGCATCGGCGGGCGCTCGAACACCGGCGAGGGCGGCGAAGAGGCCGACCGCTTCACGCCGCTGCCGAACGGCGATTCCATGCGCTCGGCGATCAAGCAGGTCGCCTCGGGCCGGTTCGGCGTTACCGCCGAGTACCTGGTCAACGCCGACGACATCCAGATCAAGATGGCCCAGGGCGCCAAGCCCGGCGAGGGCGGCCAGCTGCCCGGCCACAAGGTCGACAAGAACATCGCCCGCGTGCGCCATTCGACGCCCGGCGTCGGCCTGATCAGCCCGCCGCCGCACCACGACATCTATTCGATCGAGGATCTGGCCCAGCTGATCCACGACCTGAAGAACGTCAATCCGGGCGCGCGCATCTCGGTGAAGCTGGTCTCGGAAGTCGGCGTCGGCACGGTCGCGGCCGGGGTCTCCAAGGCCCGCGCCGACCATGTGACGATCTCGGGCTACGAGGGCGGCACGGGCGCGAGCCCGCTGACCAGCCTGACGCACGCCGGCTCGCCGTGGGAGATCGGCCTCGCCGAAACGCAGCAGACCCTGATCCTGACCGGCCTGCGCGGCCGCATCGCGGTCCAGGTCGACGGCGGCCTGCGCACGGGCCGCGACGTGGCCGTCGGCGCCCTCCTGGGGGCCGACGAGTTCGGCTTCGCCACCGCGCCGCTGATCGCGGCCGGCTGCATCATGATGCGCAAGTGCCACCTCAACACCTGCCCGGTGGGGGTGGCGACCCAGGACCCGGTGCTGCGCGCGCGCTTCACCGGCCAGCCCGAGCACGTGATCAACTACTTCTTCTTCGTCGCCGAGGAGCTGCGCGAGATCATGGCGCGCCTGGGCTTCCGGACGCTGGACGAGATGATCGGCCGGGTCGACCGGCTCGACGCCCGTCCGGCGGTCGAGCACTGGAAGGCCCGCGGCGTCGACCTCTCGCGCCTGCTCTATCAGGCCCCGGCTGCCCCCGGTGTGGCGGTGATGAACACCGAGACCCAGGACCACGGCCTCGACAAGGCGCTGGACCGCGACCTGATCGAGGCGGCGAAGCCCGCCCTGGAATCGAAGCAGCCGGTGCGGCTGGAGCGGACGATCCGCAACGTCAACCGCACCGTCGGGGCCATGCTGTCGGGCGAGGTCGCCCGCCGCTACGGCCACGCCGGCCTGCCGGACGGGGCCATCGCCATCCGCTTCACCGGCACCGGCGGCCAGAGCTTCGGCGCCTTCGCCGCCCGCGGCGTGACGCTGGAGCTGGTCGGCGATTCCAACGACTACGTCGGCAAGGGCCTGTCCGGCGGACGGGTGATCGTGCGCCAGCCGCCCGAGGCGAGCCGCGAGCCCACGGCCAACATCATCGTCGGCAACACGGTGCTCTACGGCGCCATCGCCGGCGAGGCCCATTTCGAGGGCGTGGCCGGCGAGCGCTTCGCCGTGCGCAACTCCGGCGCCGTGACGGTGGTCGAGGGCGTGGGCGACCACGGCTGCGAGTACATGACCGGCGGCGTCGTCTGCGTGCTGGGCGACACCGGCCGCAACTTCGCCGCGGGCATGAGCGGCGGCATCGCCTATGTCTACGACCCGAACGGCCGCTTCCGCTCGCTGTGCAACATGGCGATGGTCGACCTCGAGCCGATCGGACCCACCGGCCCGGTGGACCGCGAGGACGAGGCGCTGCGGCCCAGCCAGACCTCGATCAGCGTCGAGAACGCCGGCATGGGCGATCCGCTGCGCTTCGACGCCGAGCGCCTGCGCATCCTCGTCGAGCGGCACCACCTGCACACGGGCTCGGCCCGGGCGCGGATGCTGCTGGAGGACTGGGAAGCGGCGCTGAAGGCGTTCGTCAAGGTCACGCCGAAGGACTACCGCCGCGCCCTCATGGACCTGGCCGCCGAACGCGCCGCGGCCAAGGCCGTGGCCGCGGAATAGTCGCGCCCGGCGCCGTTGAATTCAGGGAGTTAGTACTATGGGAAAGCCCACCGGCTTCCTCGAGATCGAGCGGCGCGACCGCGGCTACGACAAGCCCGCCCAGCGCCTGAAGACGTGGAAGGAATTCGTCCACGCTCTGCCGCAGCGCGAGCTGCGCGACCAGGCGGCGCGCTGCATGAACTGTGGCATCCCGTTCTGTCACCAGGGCTGCCCGGTCAACAACCAGATCCCGGACTGGAACGACCTCGTCTACCGCGACCAGTGGCGCGCGGCGCTCGAGAACCTGCACTCCACCAACAACTTCCCGGAGTTCACGGGCCGCATCTGCCCGGCGCCCTGCGAGGCGTCCTGCACCCTGAACATCGACGAGAACCCGGTCACGATCAAAACCATCGAGTGCGAGATCGTCGACCGCGGCTGGCGTGAGGGCTGGATCAAGCCGCAGATCGCGCCACAACGCACCGGCAAGCGCGTGGCGGTGGTCGGCTCCG
>DASZQQ010000045.1:0-8609 GCA_035549595.1 Caulobacteraceae bacterium | reverse complement strand
GGCCGCGCCCCAGGTCAAGCCGCGGCTCTCGGCGCGCCAGGTGGAGGTGCTGTCGGAGATGGCGCGGGGCCTGACCAACAAGGAGATCGCCGACGCGCTCGGCATCTCGATCGGCACCGTCAAGGTGCACGTCCACGCGATCCTCGAGGCGACCGGCTCGCGCAACCGCATCGAGGCGGCGCGGCAGCTGGCGGGGCTCGGCGCCCCCGCCTGACCGCCGGCTGGACGGCGATCAGGCCGTCCAGCGCAGGCGCGGCTTGCGCGCGGCCAGGGTCTCGTCGAGGCGCCGCAGCGGGGCCTTCACCGGCGCGGCCTTGAAGCGCTCGGCTTCTCCGGCCTTCGCCGCCGCCGCCAGCTCCAGCAGGGCGTCGCAGAAGCGGTCGAGCTCGGCCTTGGGCTCGGTCTCGGTCGGCTCGATCAGCATCGCCCCGTGCACCACCAGCGGGAAGTACATGGTCATCGGGTGGAAGCCGGCGTCGATCATCGCCTTGGCGAAGTCTAGCGTGGTCACCCCCGTGCCCTCCAGCCAGGCGTCGTCGAAGAGGGCCTCGTGCATGCACGGGCCGTCCGGATAGGCCGCGGTCATCACCCCGCCCAGGCGAGCCTTGATGTAGTTGGCGTTCAGCACCGCGTCCTCGGCCACCTGGCGAAGGCCGTCGGCGCCGTGGCTGAGCATGTACGACAGAGCGCGCACGTACATGCCCATCTGGCCGTGGAAGGCGCAGAGCCGGCCCAGCGCCTGGGCCGCTTCGCCCTCCGCCGCCTCGACCAGCTTCAGGTCCGCGCCGTCCGCCACCACCCACGGCTTGGGCGCGAACGGGGCCAGGGCGGCGCTCAGCACCACCGGGCCCGCCCCGGGTCCGCCGCCGCCGTGCGGCGTCGAGAAGGTCTTGTGCAGGTTGATGTGCATGGCGTCGACGCCGAGGTCGCCCGGCCGCACGCGCCCGACGATGGCGTTGAAGTTGGCCCCGTCGCAGTAGAAGTAGGCCCCCGCCGCGTGCGTCAGCGTCGCGATCTCGATCACGTCGCGCTCGAACAGGCCGCAGGTGTTGGGGTTGGTCACCATCACCGCGGCGACGTCCGGACCAAGCTTGGCGGCGAGGTCGGAGAGGTCGACGTGGCCGTCGGCGGTCTGGGCAATCTCGACCACCTGGTAGCCGGCCTGGGCCGCGGTGGCGGGATTGGTGCCGTGGGCCGAGGTCGGCACGAGCACGGTCTTGCGCGCATCGCCCCGGGCCTCGTGCGCGGCGCGGATGGCCAGAAGGCCGCACAGCTCTCCGTGCGCTCCGGCCTTCGGCGAAAGGGCGACCGCGGGCATGCCCGTCAGCGTCTTCAGCCAGTGGGCCAGGCTGTCCATCAGGCCGAGCGCGCCCTGGACGGTGGACACCGGCTGCAGCGGGTGCAGGTCGGCGAAACCGGCCAGCCGCGCCATCTTCTCGTTGAGGCGCGGGTTGTGCTTCATCGTGCACGAGCCCAGCGGATAGAGCGCCAGGTCGATGGCGTGGTTCTTCTGCGACAGCCGCACGTAGTGGCGCAGGGTCTCGGGCTCGGAGAGGCCCGGCAGGGCGGGGGCCTCGGCCCGCGTGAGCCCCGCCAGGTCTGAGGCGTCGGCGTCCGGCTCGGGCAGGTCGACGCCGGTCTTGTCCCAGCCGCCGAGTTCGAACAGCAGCGGCTCGTATTGCAAGAGGCCGGCGGTCGGCGCGTGCGGCGCGCCGGTGGCTCCCATGGTCTCGGGCCGGGTGGGACGGCCGACGGTCTGCATGGTCATCGGGAAAGCTCCGCCTTCAGGGCGTCCGCCAGGGCGGAGATGTCGTCGTCGAGGGTGGTCTCGGTGGCGCAGACGAGCAGGACGTCGCCCAGGCCCGCCTTGGGGTCGAGGCGCGAGAACGGCACGCCGGCCAGGATGTCCCGAGCCGCGAGGCGGTCCACCACGCCGGCGGCGGGCTTGGCCAGCCGCACGGCGATCTCGTTGAAGACGGCGCCGGTCAGCACCTGGACGCCCGGGACCGCCGCCAGCGCATCGCGCAGCGCCCGCGCCTTGGCGTGGTTGACCAGCGCCAACTGGCGAAGGCCTCGTCCGCCCAGCAGCGACATGTGGATGCTGAACGCCAGGGCGCAGAGGCCGGAGTTGGTGCAGATGTTGCTGGTCGCCTTGTCGCGGCGGATGTGCTGCTCGCGGGTCGAGAGCGTCAGGACGAAGCCGCGCCGGCCCTCGGCGTCCACCGTCTCGCCGCACAGGCGCCCCGGCATCTGCCGCATCAGGTTCTCGCGGCAGGCGAAGAGGCCGACGTAGGGGCCGCCGAAGTTCAGGGCGTTGCCGATCGACTGGCCCTCGGCGACGGCGATGTCGGCGCCCATCTCGCCGGGCGATTTCAGCAGGCCGAAGGACACCGCCTCGGTGGTCACCACCACCAGGAGGGCGCCGGCGGCGTGCGCGGCCTCGGCGATGGCGGTCACGTCGGTGACCTGGCCGAACACGTTCGGGGTCTGGACCACCACGCAGGCGGTGTCTGCGTCGATCGCCTCGATCACCGCCGCCTCGGCGTCCACCGCGGCCGGCAGGCGCGTGGTCGAGACGCCGGCCGAGTGGGCGAGCGTCCAGGCCGTCTCGGCGTAGTGCGGGTGCAGCCCGCCCGACAGCACCGCCTTCGACCGCCGCGTCACCCGCGCGGCCATGAGCACCGCCTCGGCGCAGGCGGTCGAGCCGTCGTACATCGAGGCGTTGGCCACCGGCAGGCCGGTCAGGGCCGCCACCTGGGTCTGGAACTCGAACAGCACCTGCAGCGTGCCCTGGGCGATCTCGGGCTGGTAGGGCGTGTAGCTGGTCAGGAACTCCGAGCGCTGGATCAGGTGGTCGACGCTCGCCGGCACGTGGTGGCGGTAGGCCCCCGCGCCGCAGAAGAACGGTCCCGCCCCCGCCGGCCGGTTCTTCGCCGCCATCGCCGACAGCGCCCGCTCCACGGCCGCCTCGCCGGCGTGCCACGGCAGGTCCACCGGCGCGGCGAGCCGCGCCGAGGCGGGCACGTCGCGGAACAGGTCGTCGATCGAGGCCGCGCCGATCACGCCGAGCATCTCGGCGCGGTCCTCGGCGGTGAGGGGCAGGTAGCGCATGGGCGATCCTAGAGGGTGGCGAGGTAGGCTTCGTAGGCGGCGCGGTCCATCAGCGCCTCGACCTCGGCCGCGTTGGCGACCTTGAGCTTCACGAACCAGCCCGAGCCTTCGGGGTTGGCGTTCACGGTTTCCGGCGAGTCGGAGACCTCGCCGTTGGCCTCGACCACCTCGCCCGAGATCGGGGCGTAGACGTCCGAGGCCGCCTTGACGCTCTCGACCACCGCCATCTCGTCGCCGGCCTTGACGGCCTTGCCCGGCGCCGGGAGCTCGACGAACACCACGTCGCCCAGCTGTTCGGCGGCGTAGGCTGTGATGCCGACCGTGGCGACGTCGCCGGCGACCTCGACCCACTCGTGATCCTTGGTGAAACGCATGGGCTCTCCTCAGCCTTCCTGGCTCTTGCGGTGGTAGCGGTGGGGAACGAACGGCATCTCGACGACCTGGGCCGCGCCGGGCTTGCCGCGCACGAGCACCTTCAGGGCGGCGCCGGGCTCGGCGAGGCCGGGGGGCACGTAGCCCATGGCGATCGGACCGCCGAGGCTGGGCGAGAAGCCGCCGCTGCAGACGTGGCCGACCACGGCGCCCTTTTCGTCGGTGATCTCGGCGCCCTCGCGCGCCGGGGCGCCTTCCAGGACGCGCAGGCCGACGCGGCGGCATTCGACGCCCCCGGCCAGTTCGCCGGCGATGAAGGCCGCGCCGTGGAAGTCGCCGCGCTTCAGGCGCTTCTTCGAGATCGCGAACTCCAGGCCCGCCTCCACCGGGGTGGTGTGCTCGTCGAGGTCGTGGCCGTAGAGCGGCAGGCCGGCTTCCAGGCGCAGGGAATCGCGGGCGCCGAGGCCGATCGGCTTGACGCGCGGATCGGCCAGCAGCCGGTTCCAGAAGCCTTCGGCCATGGCCGTGGGGACCAGGATCTCGAAGCCGTCCTCGCCGGTGTAGCCCGAGCGCGACACCACCAGGCCCTGGCCGTCGAGGTCGAAGCGCGAGAACTGCATGAAGCCGAGCTCCAGCGCCTCGGGCAGGACGTCGGCCATCACCTCGGCGGCCTTGGGCCCCTGCAGGGCGATCAGGGCGCGGTCGTCGGCGCGGGTCAGGGTGGCGGACTCGCCCGCGGCCGCGGCGATGCGCTCGAAGTCGCCCTCCTTCGTGCCGGCGTTGACGACGATGTAGAGCATGCCCTGGCGGTCGGGCCGCTTCGGCCGGCCGATCATCAGGTCGTCGATGATGCCGCCGGACTCGTTCAGCAGCAGGGTGTAGCGCAGCTGGCCCGGCTTCAGGCCCTGGATGTCGCCGCAGACCAGGGGCTCGATCAGCTTCGCCACGGCGCGATGGTCGGCCTCCGGATCGCCGGACTTCGCCTTCAGCGCCAGGAAAGCCGGGCCCATGTGCGAGACGTCGAAGGCGCCGGCGCTCTCGCGCGTCCAGAGGTGCTCCTTCAGGATGCCCTCGGGATACTGCACCGGCATGTCGTAGCCGCCGAACTCGACCATGCGGCCGCCGCGATCGCGGTGGGCCTGGGTCAGCGGCGTGGATTTCAGGGTCTCGTCGGACACGAGGTCGGGGCTCCGCTGGCGAACGCACGCCGGCGATCAGCCCGCCGGCCCTTGCGCCCCCGCTGTCCCTTGCGCCTGAGAGATTTCGGACCGGGGGATGCCCGTCCTTGCTCCTTCGGCGAGCCGCCAGCCCCGGTTGTGGAGCTGCGGCTCTTTCCAGCGTCTAACGGCCGTCGCGGTCCTTTTGCCTGAGCGTTTCCGGGGCGGTTGCGCCTTCGGCGCCGGATGCGAAGACCCGGCCTCTCCCGCGAGAGCGCCCGATAACTGGTCGAGGCCCAGGGCCAAGTCAAGCGGCGGCTTGACGCGCGCGTCCCGGCGGTGAGGACTTGCGCGATGAGTGAGCTCACCGCCTTCATCGCCGGCCTGCCCAAGGCCGAACTGCACATCCACATCGAAGGCAGCCTGGAGCCGGAGCTGATGTTCGCCCTGGCCCGGCGCAACCGCATCGCCCTGCCGTTCGACAGCGTCGAGGCGGTGCGCGCCGCCTACCGCTTCAGCCGCCTGCAGGACTTCCTCGACATCTACTACGCCGGGGCCGGGGTGCTGCAGACGAGCGAGGACTTCTTCGACCTCGGCCTGGCCTATTTCCGGCGCCTGGCCGCCGACGGCGGGCGCCACGCCGAGCTGTTCTTCGATCCCCAGACGCACACCGATCGCGGCCTGCCGTTCGCCGTCGCCGTCGAGGGACTGCTGGCGGCGATGGCCGAGGCGGAGAAGAACCTCGGGATCACCTCGGGCCTGATCCTCTGCTTCCTGCGACACCTGGACGAGGACGCGGCGTTCGCCACCCTGCGCCAGGCCGAGCCGTGGCTGGACCGCCTGCTCGGCGTCGGCCTCGATTCCTCGGAGGTCGGCCATCCGCCGTCGAAGTTCGCCCACGTCTTCGCCGCCGCCGGCGAGCGCGGCCTGAAGCGGGTCGCCCACGCCGGCGAGGAAGGCCCGCCGGCCTATGTCCTGGAGGCGCTCGACCTGCTCCACGTCGACCGCATCGACCACGGCAACCGCGCCATGGAGGACCCGGCCCTGGTGCGCCGCCTCGCCGAAGCCGGCATGACGCTGACGGTCTGCCCGCTCTCGAACCTGAAGCTGTGCGTGGTGGGGGACATGGCCGCCCACCCCTTGCCGGCCATGCTGCGCGCGGGCCTGAAGGCCACCGTCAACTCCGACGACCCCGCCTATTTCGGCGGCTACTTGGCGGCCAACTACGAGGCCGTGGCGACGGCCACCGGCCTCACCCGCGCGGACCTCGTCACCCTGGCGAAGAACAGCTTCGAAGGTTCGTTCCTGGATGAGGCGGCCAAGGCGAAGCACCTCGCGGCCGTGGACGCATACGCCTCCTGACTCTTCGCCTATAGGCAGGGCTGTCGCATTTGCCATCGCCCCCCGCCCCTCCGGGGGAAGAGCGATGCCCTACATCCGCTCCGGCGTCGCGATGCCGAGCAGGTCGAGGGCCAGCTCGAGCTGGCGCAGGGTGGTCGTCGCCAGGGTCAGGCGCGAGGCGCGGACCGGCGCATCGTCCGCGGTCATGATCGGGCAGGCGGCGTAGAACCTGGAGAACGCCTGGGCCAGGCGGTAGGCGTGCTCGGCGATGAAGTTCGGGGCCTTCTTGTCGTAGGCCTCGAAGAGGGCGTGGTCGAAGGCGTCGAGCAGCAGCACGAGGTCGCGTTCGGCCGGCTCGGCGACGGTCACGGGGCCGGGCGCGGCGCCCTCTGACTCGGCCCGGCGCAGCAGCGATTTCACCCGCACCGCCTGGTACAGCAGATAGGGCCCGGTCTTGCCCTCGAAGCTGGAGAAGCGGTCGAGGTCGAAGATGTACGAGGTGCCGCGGAAGTTGGAGAGGTCGGCGAATTTCAGCGCCGCCACCGCCACCTTCATCGCCGTGTCGTCGAACTCGGCCTGCGGCAGGTCCTCGCCGAGCCCCGCCTCGTGCAGTCGGTCGGCCGCCTTGCTCCGGATCATCTCGATCAGGTCGCGCAGCTTCAGCACCCCGCCCTCGCGGGTCTTGAACGGCTTGCCGTCCGGCCCGTTCATGGTGCCGAAGCCGATGTGCTCCAGGCTGCCCTCGGCGGCGTAGCCGGCGAGATAGGCGGCGCGGAACACGGTCTCGAAATGGTCGGCCTGGCGCTGGTCGACGACGTAGAGCACGTGGTCGGGCCCGAAGTACCGCTTGCGGTCGAGGATCGTGGCGAGATCGGTCGTGCCGTACATCGCCGAGCCTTCGGACGAGACCACCAGCAGCGGCGGCACCTCGCGCTTGTCGTCGTTCCTGGCCACCCGGACGATCAGGGCGCCCTGGTCGGGGACGGCGAGGTGCTTGGCCTTCAGCTCCTCGACCATCGGCTCGATCAGGTCGTTGACGTCGCTCTCGCCCTTCCATTCGTCGAAGTGGACGTTCAGGGCGTCGAAGTCGCGTTCCAGCGCCACGCGCGTGACGTCGTGGAAGTGCTTCCACAGGAGCCGGTAGCCGAAGCGGCCGGCCTGCAGTTCGGCGGTCGCCTTGCGGGCGCGGTCGCGATAGGCGGCGTCGGCCTTGTTGCGCGCCGAGGCGGCCGGATAGAGCCGGTCGAGGTCGTCGAGGCCGATGCGCGAGAACATCGCCCGGGCCGCGGCCTCGCGTGCGTCGGACCAGTCGGCCGGCTTCTCGCGCGTCTCCTCCAGCAGGGCGGCGATGTCCGGGTTCTCGTCGCCGACGGCGATGATCAGGAGGCCCATCTGCAGGCCCCAGTCGCCGAAGTGGGCGTCGCCGACCACCTCGTCGCCGCGGAAGCGGTAGAGGCGCTTGACGCTCTCGCCGATGATCGAGGCGCGCAGGTGGCCGACGTGCATCTCCTTGGCGACGTTCGGACCGCCGTAGTCGACCAGGATGCGGCGCGGTTCGGCGAGGACTTCGGCGCCCGCACGCGGGTCCGCGGCCAGCGCCGCCGCCCGGCGCGCCAAGGCCGCGTCGGAAACGCGCAGGTTGATGAAGCCGGGGCCGGCGACCTCGACCGACGCCAGGTCCGGGTGCTTCGCCAGCGCTTCGGCCACCGCCGCGGCGATCTCGCGCGGGTTGCGCCTGGCCGCCTTGGCCGCGGCGAGGGCGCCGTTGCACTGGAAGTCGGCCAGGTCGGGCCGGTCGGACGCGGTGACGCGGCCGAAGTCCTCAGGCAGGCCAAGGCCGGCGAAGGCGGCCCCTGCCGCCTCGCCGAGAGCCGATTTCAGGTCGCTCATGGCTTGGCGGGCGGGCTCGCGGCGGCCTGGCCGGCGTTGGCGCGGAAGCGTTTGCCCTGGCGGTTGAAGTCCGCCATCTCGGGGGTCACGTCGAACCCGACCAGCACCTCGAAGTTGCCGCCGCTGACCTTGATGTCGTTGCGGGGGATCAGGATCTCGCCCAGCGTCTCGGTGACGCTGACGCGGTCCTGGCCGGCGGGGAAGGTCACCGGTAGGTCGAAGTATTCCTTGGCGAGCACCGCCTCGTTGCGGTGTGTCACCGCCACCCAGTAGCGGTAGGTCTTGTGGTTCGAGGTGGCGTGCGGGCCGCGGCCGAGCTCGAACAGGATCTGCATCTGCACCTTGATCGGCTGGGCGTCCTTGTAGGCGCAGGCGGCCGACAGGCCCTCGATCTCGCCGGTGTAGCCGACGTTGGCGGTGGCTTCCTTGTTGTCGGCGAACTCCACGTAGCGGGCGGCGTCGTACAGCACCTTCACGTACGGGCACGGGCCGGCGTTGCGCAGGGCCGGCAGCGGCGCGCGGCCCGAGCCCCACTCCTCGTCACGCTTGCGCTTCTTGGCGTCGTCGTCGCCGCCCTGGTCCTGGCCCCCGCGCTGGGCGTGGACCGGAACGCTGATCGAGGTGACGAAGACGGCGAGGCCGAGAGCGGCGAGGGCGGCGGTGGCCTGACGGCGCATGGACGATCCGGTGCAAGGGGCGCCGGCGGGCCCGGCGGACGAGGTTTCTTGGCCCTGATAA
>DASZQQ010000044.1:0-5470 GCA_035549595.1 Caulobacteraceae bacterium | reverse complement strand
GAACGATGTCGACCTGCGTTGGCGCGCGTCACGCGCCCTGCGGCTCGAGACGCGGCTGACGACGGACGACCTCGTGGTGCGGCTGCTGGGGCGGGGGGCCGACCCGGCCCTCGCGCCCGGCGCCGCGGGAGGCTTGTCCGCGAACGAGGCCGCGCGCACCTGCGCCACCTGCGACGAGGCCGACTGCCACCTGCACGAGCCGGTCGCCGCCCGCCGCGCGCCGCCCGGCCGGCGGGTGTTCCTGGTCGACGAGGCTTGGCCCGAGTTCGCCGCCTTCGTCGGCTCCGAGCGCCGCGATGGCGACCGCCTCGCCCTGCCGCTCGACGGCGCCCGCCGGGGTCTCGCCCGCTACGCCTGGACGGGCGACGGCTTCTCCGAACGCCTCGAAGCGCCGCTCGCGGCGCTGGCCCGCAGCCACGCGATCCGGCGCGCCGGTCCGCAGGGCGCCCGGCGCCGGCAGGCCGAGCTCGCAGGCACGGCCGCGATCGCCCGCGGCCTTGCCCGGCGACTCGCGCCCGAGGATGTGGAGCTCACCGTCGCCCAGTCCTGCCTGCCGACCCTGTGGCGCGACGGCGTCCTCGGCGGTCGCAGCTTCGACGTGCTGATGACGCGCCTGCCGATGGCCGTGCTCCAGGCCCGGCTCGACGTCGCCGCGGCGGTGCATCCCGAGCGGCGCACCCTCGCCGACTTCCGCGCGTCGCCCGGCCTTGCCGACATCGAAGCCGAGGCCCTGGCCGCGGCCCGCCGCATCGTCACCCCCCACGCCGAGATCGCGGCCCTGTTCGGCGAGCGCGCGGTGCGGCTGGCGTGGGCCAGACCGGACGGGCGGCCGGCGAGGTCCGCCGCCGCATCCAGGCGCATCGCCTTCCCCGGCCCGACCATCGCCCGAAAGGGTGCGTGGGCCGTGCGCGAGGCGGCGCAGGCGCTCGACCTCGAGGTTCTGCTGCTCGGCGGGGACCTGGAGGGGCCCGGCTTCTGGGACGGCGTCCGCACCGTCCGGCCGGGCGCCCACGCCTGGACCGACGGCGTCGCCGCCGTCGTCCAGCCGGCCCTGGTGGAGGACCAGCCGCGGCGGCTGCTCCAGGCGCTCGCCGCGGGCGTGCCCGTGCTGGCCAGCCCGGCCTGCGGCCTCGACGATCCGGCGGTGACGCTGGTCCCGCCCGACGACGCGGCGGCGCTCGTCGGCGCGCTGCGGCCGCTCGTCGGCTAGACTAGCGGTCGAGCAGCCGTTCGGCGATCTGGATCGCGTTCAGCGCGGCGCCCTTCAGCAACTGGTCGCCGACCACGAACAGGGCCAGCGACCGGCCGCTGGGATCGCCCAGGTCGCGGCGGATGCGGCCGACCAGGACCTCGTCGCGGCCGGAGGCCTCGCACGGCATCGGGAAGTGGTTGCCGGCGCGGTCGTCGACCAGGCGGACGCCCGGAGCGCCGGCGAGCGCAGCGCGCGCGGCCTCGGGCAGGATCGGGGTGTCGGTCTCGACGGTGATGGCCATGCCGTGGGCGCGCAGCACCGGCACTCGGATGCAGGTGACGCCGACGTTCAGGTCCGGCGCGCCCAGGATTCGGCGCAGCTCCTGGATCACCTTGGTCTCCTCGCTGTTGTAGCCGGTGGCCGGATCGACGTCGGTGTTGTGGCTGAAGACGTTGAACGCATAGGGATGCGGCAGCACCTTGCGCTCGAACGGGCGGCCCTCGAGGCAGGCGGCGGTCTCGGCCTTGAGTTCCTCCATCGCCGCCGCGCCGGCTCCGGACGCGGCCTGGTAGGTCGCCATGGTCACCCGGCGCAGGGCCGACAGCTGCTGCAGCGGGCCCAGCGCCATCACCGCGATGGCGGCGACGCAGTTGGGGTTGGCGAAGATGCCCCTGTGGCCCTCCAGCGCCGCGCCGTTGGCCTCGGGCACCACCAGGGCCGCGGCCGGGTCCATGCGGAAGGCCGAGGAGTTGTCGACCACCAGGGCGCCGGCGGCGGCCGCGACCGGGGCCCACTGCCGCGAGACCGAGGCGCCGGCCGAGAAGAAGGCGATGTCGACGCCCTCGAAGGCGCCCTCGCGCAGGGCCTCCACCGTCACCGGCTGGCCGCGGAAGGTCAGGCTGCGGCCGGCCGAGCGGGGCGAGGCCAGGAGGCGCAGGGCCTTCACCGGGAAGGCGCGCCGCTCCAGCTGGTCGATCAGTTCGGCGCCCACGGCTCCGGTGGCGCCGACGATGGCGACGGTTCGGGGACGGACGGCCGCGGCGGGGGCGGGGCGGTCGGCGACGAGGTCGGAAGCAAGGCTCATGGAAGGTCTCTCCGGGGGAAGGGCCGGGAGACGGGGAGCTGGCCGATGAAGTCGCTGGCGCCCCGTCCGGTCCGGCGGGGCTTTGGGGTGCGTTACGCGATGCGCGCGCTGGCGGTCCCCGGCCCCGTGGGCCGGGTAATTTTCCGCGTGCGAAGGGTCGTTTGACGCAGCATCGCAGCGCCCATACAGGCGAACGGCGCCGCGGTAAAGCCCGGCGAGCGCGGGTGGGGGCCGAGCCGATGACCAGACGACTGCTGTTCCTGCCGGGCGCCGGCGCCGACCCGGCCTTCTGGCGCCCGCTCGGCGACCGCCTGCCGGCGGACTGGGACAAGGTCTATTTCGGCTGGCCGGGCCTGGGCCATCAGCCGCCGGACCCGGCGGTGAACGGCCTGGCGGACCTGGTGCGGATGGTCGAGGCGCAGCTGGGCGATGCGCCCTGCGATCTGCTCGCCCAGTCCATGGGCGGGGTGGTGGCGGTCGCCGTGGCCCTGCGCAACCCCGGCCGGGTGCGCCGCCTGGTGCTGGCCACCACCTCGGGCGGCGTCGACGTCGAGGGCCTGGGCGGCATCGACTGGCGCGTGAACTATCGCCGCGAATATCCGCACGCCGCCACCTGGATCGCCGACGAGCGGCCCGACCACACCGACGCCCTGCCCACCATCACCGCCCCGACCCTGCTGCTGTGGGGCGACGCCGACCCGATCAGCCCGGTCGCGGTGGGCCGCCGCCTGGCCGCGCTGCTGCCCAACGCGCGCCTGGAGATCGTGCCGGGCGGCGACCATGGCTTCGTCGAGAGCCGGCCTGACGAGATCGCGCCGTGGATCGAGGCGCATCTGTCCGCGGACGGATTGGAAGCGCGGGGCCGGTTCGGCTAGAGCCTTCCCCGGTCAGGTCGAATCGACCTGACCGGGACAAGAAGGCTCGATTCCTTGAGTTTGAGCGCCTCCTCATCGCCAAACCGGTTCCCACTTTGGCGGGAGGCGCTCTAGGAACAGACGGACGGCAGGGGAGGCGGCGGATGGCGCGCGCGAAGGTGGCGAAGACGAAGACCGAAGCGGTCGAGACGCTCGGACCGCCGGGCCTGACCTGCTTTCCCATGTGGCCCGACCCGCCCGCGCTGGTCCCGGCGAAGCAGGACCGCGAGTGGATGGACCAGACGCCGGAGCACTTCGCCTATCGCTGCATCCCGCTTTCGATCGCCAACGCCAGCGGCTGGGAGCTGATCCTGCCGTTCAGCTTCGAGGCGGCCTGGTACGGCGGCCAGGGCATGGACACCATCCAGTTCCGTTCGGGCGACCACCGCGTGCAGCACATGGTGACCTCGCACTTCGGCTCCGGCGTGATCACCTTCCACACCGGCTGGCTGTTCAAGACCCCGCCCGGCTGGGCGGTGTGGGTGCGCGGGGCGCCGAACACCGGCAAGGACGGCATCGTCGCCCTGGACGGTCTCGTCGAGACGGACTGGCTGCCGTTCCCCTTCACCATGAACTGGCGGTTCCTGAAGCCCGGCGTCGTGCGCTTCGAGGCGGGCGAGCCCTTCGCCTTCATCACCCTCGTGCCGCACGCCCAGCTGGACGCCGTGCAGCCGGAGGTCCGCTCGCTGGACACCGATCCGGAGCTGAAGAAGGCGTTCGGCGAATGGGCCGCCAGCCGCGCCGACTTCTCCGCCCGCCTCAAGGCCCGCGAGGCCTCGGCCGTGGCCGAGAAATGGCAGCGCACCTACGTCCGCGCCGACACCGGCGCCGGCGAAGGCCCGATGTTCCACCTCGCCAAGCGCCGCCTGAAGGCGCCGAAGTAGAGCTCCGGGGACATGATCCTGCCACCGGCAGGTTCGTGTCCCCGTGCCTGGCTGAAGGGGACACGTTCCTGACGCAACATGTCCCCGGCCCGTCGGTCATGCCGGCGAGAGCCGGCGCCAAGTCCAACGGCCGCTTTCACCACGGAGGACACAGAGGTTCACAGAGGGCACAGAGGATCGAGGCTGGCCCGCCTCTGTGTTCCTCCGTGAACCTCTGTGACCTCTGTGGTCGACTTGGGTGGTGGACTTCGTCCCGGCTTCGCCGGATTGGGCTCAGCTCCAGAGCGGCGTCGAGGCCTTCAGGAAGCGCAGGTACATGATCATCCAGCCCGCGTCCTCGCCGGTGGCGGGGTCGGTCGCCCAGGCCTGGTACCAGATGTTCTCGGTCTTCGGGCTTTCGCTCAGGGCCAGGATGCGGGCGCGGCCGACGTAGTCGGTGTCGGCGCGCAGGGGGCCGTTCAGCGTCTGCAGCTCGATGGCCCCGAAGAGGCCGACCACGGGCGAGATGCGATGCCAGAGGCTCTTCTCGACGTCGCGGAACAGCTGGGTGGCGATCGAGGGCGGCAGCACGGCCTTGTCGCCGTCGTAGGCGGCGATGTGTTCTGGGATGGTGGCCAGGCGCCGCTTCAGCGCCTCGGAGGTGGCGCGCAGGGGCACGTCCCTGGTCTCGTCGCCGACCTTGCAATCCTTAAGGATGCGCAGCACGCCAGGTGCGGCCGGGACCTGCGCGGCCGGACGGCCGGAGAGCTCGGTCTTGAGGTCCGGGCCCGAGGCGCTGGCGGTGCCCTCGTTGATCAGGTCGCCGGCCTCGTTCTCCATGGTCAGGCGCGCCTGGGCGGCGCCGGGCAGGCGGACGACATGGCAGCGCACCGCCTCCTGGTCGACCGTCGCCTGGCGGAAGTACATGGAGATGTTGCCCTTTTCGAGCCAGGCGTCACCGAACGCCTCGATCAGCAGTGGCACGTACTGGTCCATGTGGAGGGAGCCGGCGACCGTGCCGCCCTTGAAGCCGAGCTTCGAGGCGGTGGCGTCGTCGTGGATCGAGCCCTTGGCCTCCGAGGCGGTGTTCTTCGGGCGGCGGAAGTCGCCGGTGATCTCGAGGCTGGCGGCCGACATGGGCGCGTCTCCCTTGGTCGTCTTCGATGACCGCTCGTCGGGCGGCGGCCTGACGCAACGATAGTCCCCGCTGCTCCGGCCGTGCAATCACACCCTGGCCCAGCGCCGCGCGGCCATGCTCTAAACGGGCAAACCACCGGGAGCCGGGGAGGGGAGATGACCGCCCGCTACGTCGCCGCCATCGACCAGGGGACCACCTCGTCGCGCTGCATCGTGTTCGATGCGTCCGGGGCCATCGCCGCCACGGCGCAGAAGGAACATCGTCAGATCTTCCCCAAGC
>DASZQQ010000043.1:0-3264 GCA_035549595.1 Caulobacteraceae bacterium | reverse complement strand
GAATCCCTAGAGTCCACACGACCTAGCGTTCGTGTCGCGTCTGACTTCCCCACCCTGTCGATGCTGCGCATCGACTTTCCCTCCCCAGGAAGGGGAGGGAGGGTCAAGCCTTGTCCGGCTGGCGGTCGGGGTGGGCGGCCTGGAAGGCGGGGTGGTCGGCGGCGCGGGCGTAGACGGCGGCGAGCGCCGGCCAGCGGGCGATGTCGACCTCGAAGCGGGCCGCGGCCCAGAGCTGCGGGATCAGGCAGCAGTCGGCGATGGTGGGCGTCTCGCCGAAAGCAAAGCCGGCGCCGTGGCGGGCCACCAGCGGCTCCAGGGCGTCGAAGCCGGCGCCGATCCAGCCGGCGCCCCAGGCGGTCTGCTCGGGCCCGCCCATCGGGTGGCCGAGGCCGGCCAGGGCGCGGCGGATGCGCAGGTTGTTCACCGGATGGATGTCGCAGGCGACGACCTCGGCCATGGCCCGCACCTGGGCGCGGTCGGCGGCGGCGCGCGGCAGCAGCGGCGGGACGGGGTGGACCTCCTCCAGCCACTCCAGGATCGCCAGGCTCTGGGTCAGGACCAGGCCCTCGGCCTCGAGCGTCGGGATCAGCCGCTGCGGATTCAGCGCCGCATAGGCCGGGTCGGCCTGTTCGCCGGCGGTGAGGTTCACGGCCGAGACGTCATAGGCGAGGCCCTTGAGCTCCAGGCCTATGCGCACGCGGTAGGGGGCCGTCGCCGCCCACATGGAGAACAGGCGGTAGCGGGCCATCAGACGATCCGGAACGACAGCGCGCCGACGCCCTCGACCTCGCCCTCGACGAGGTCGCCGCGGACCAGCGGGCCGACGCCCTCCGGCGTGCCGGTGAAGATCAGGTCGCCGGCTTCGAGCCGCCACAGCTTCGAGGCCTCGGCGATGACCTCGGCCGTGCTCCAGATCATGTCGGCGACCTGGCCGTCCTGGCGCACCTGGCCGTTGATCTTGACGTGGATGCGCCCCTGCGGCGGCGGCCCGGCCGCGCGGCGGATGGCCGAGATCGGCGCCGAGGCGTCGAAGCCCTTGCCGGCCTCCCACGGCTGGCCCTTGTCCTTGGCGGCGTTCTGCAGGTCGCGGCGGGTGAGGTCGACGCCGACCGCATAGCCGAACACCAGTCCCAGCGCCTCGTCCGGGGAGACCTGGAAGCCGCCGGCGCCCAGGGCCACCACCAGCTCGATCTCGTGGTGCAGGTTGGCGGTCCGCGACGGATAGGGGACGTCGTGTCCGGGCAGGACGACGGCGTCGGCCGGCTTGGCGAAGAAGAACGGCGGGTCGCGCTCGTCGCCGCCCATCTCGCGGCGGTGGGCGGCATAGTTGCGCCCGACGCAGTAGATCCGGCGCACCGGAAAGAGGGCGTCGTCGCCGACGACGGGGACCGCCGGCTGCGGCGGCGGGGGGAAGACGTATGAAGTCTCTGGCCGGCTCATGGACAAGGCCTATCGCGCGGCGCGGGCAAACGCCAGCGGGGCGGCCTAACCGTTCTTTCACTTGCCGCTTCCCGGCGCCCATGCTTTCCAGGCAGGGACGAGAGGGGCGTCAGGACGACGGCATGCTCATCATCGAGAACCTGACCCACGTCTATCCGGGGGGCGTGAAAGCCCTGGACGAGGTCAGCCTCACCGTTCCGCGCGGCATGTTCGGGCTTCTCGGGCCCAACGGCGCGGGCAAGTCGACGCTGATGCGCATCGTCGCCACCCTGCAGGCCCCGACCTCGGGCTTCGTGCGCTTCGGCGACATCGACGTGCTGAAGGACCCCGACGCCCTTCGCCGCACCCTCGGCTACCTGCCGCAGGATTTCGGCGTCTATCCGCGGGTCAGCGCCCAGGACATGCTCGACCACATGGCGGTGCTGAAAGGCGTCGCCGATCGGGCCGAGCGCAAGGCCGTGGTCGAGACCCTGCTGAACCAGGTGAACCTCTGGGAGTATCGCAGGAAGGCGCTCAGCGGCTTCTCCGGCGGCATGCGCCAGCGCTTCGGCATCGCCCAGGCCCTGATCGGCCAGCCGTCGCTGATCATCGTCGACGAGCCCACCGCCGGCCTCGACCCCGAGGAGCGCAACCGCTTCCTGAACCTGCTGGCCGAGATCGGCGAGAACATCGTCGTGCTGCTGTCGACGCACATCGTCGACGACGTGGCCGACCTTTGCCCGCGCATGGCGATCATCGCCGAGGGCCGGATCCTGAAGGAGGGCGCCCCCCAGGCCCTGATGGCCTCGATCGAGGGGCGCATCTGGATGAAGACCATCGACAAGGCCGACCTGGCCGACCTGCGCACCCGCTGCCGGGTGATCTCCACGCGCCTCTTCGCCGGGCGCACGGTGGTGCACGTGATCGCCGACGCCTCGCCCGGCCCGGGCTGGGAGCCGGTGCGCGGCGGCCTGGAAGACGTCTACTTCTCCACCCTCCCGTCCAGGGCCGCCTGACCTTGTTCGCCAAGGTCGCCGCCTTCGAGCTGCGCTACCAGCTGCGCCAGCCCCTGTTCTGGATCGTCACGGCGATCTTCTTCCTGATGGCGTTCGGGATCACGGCCTCGAACGTGATCCGCATCGGCGGCGTCGGCGAGGTGCACCGCAACAGCCCCTCGATGCTGTCGATGCTGCACCTGATCACGGGCCTGTTCTTCATGTTCGTGACCACCGCCTTCGTGGCGGGAGCGGTGCTGAAGGACGACGACACCGGCTTCGGGCCGATCGTGCGCACGACCAGACTCAACAAGTTCGACTACCTCTACGGCCGCTTTTGCGGCGCCTTCGCCGCGGCCTGCATCGCCTATCTGTCGGTGACCTTCGCCGCCCTGCTCGGCGGCTTCGCCCCGTGGCTGGACCCCGAACTGGTCGGCCCGTTCCGGCCCGTCGACTACCTCTACGCCTACGGGATCCTGGGCCTGCCCGCCCTCTTCCTGACCGCCTCGCTGTTCTTCGCCGTGGCCACGGTGACGCGGTCGATGGGCTGGACCTTCGTCGGCGTGATCGCCTTCGTGATCGGCTACATCGTCGTCAACATCGTGCTCGGCAAGCCGGAGTACGAGGCGGCCGTGGCGCGCTGGGAGCCGTTCGGCATCGGCGCCTACCAATATGTGACGCGCTACTGGACGGTGGCCGATTCCAACAGCCTGAACCCGCCCCTGACGGGCCTGCTGCTGTTCAACCGTCTGTTCGCCCTCGGCCTGGGGGCCGTGTTCCTGGCCCTGGCCTATCCGCTCTATCGCCTGCGCGCGGCGCCGGCCGGCCAGCGCCAGCGCCCCGAGCGCGC
>DASZQQ010000042.1:0-12295 GCA_035549595.1 Caulobacteraceae bacterium | reverse complement strand
GCCAGGCCTGCCCGCGAGGAGCGCGAGCCCCGCCGCGGCGGCCGCGAGGACGGCGACCGCTCGGTCGTCGGCTTCGGCTCGGACCTGCCGGCGTTCATGCGGCCGAAGTGACGGCCTGCTGCCGGACGCCGCTCTGGAACGTCCTCGACATGACACCCCAGGGCCGCGGCACGGACTGGCGCCCCAGCCTCGACTATCGGTGATCTCTCCCTCCCCTTCGTGGGGAGGGACAGCGAAGCGAAGCTTCGCAGGGTGGGGAAGTGCGACGCTGGCGAGAGGCTAACCGGTTAGCGCCTCGCGAAACCGCAGTCCCCCACCCTGCCCGCTTCGCGGGCTTTCCCTCCCCACAAGGGGGAGGGACGATAGTCAGCGCCCGATCGAGCCGGCCAGGAACTTGCGGAAGGCCGGGCCGTAGGGCGGGCGCATGGCGGCCAGCTGGGGCAGGTCCTTCTTCAGCTGGGTGTAGATCGCCTTGGGGTGGCTGAACTCCTTGAAGCCGTCGAGGCCATGGTAGCTGCCCATGCCCGAGGGGCCGATGCCGCCGAACGGGATGTCCTCCTGGGCGACGTGGAAGATGACGTCGTTGACCGTGACCCCGCCCGAGGTCGTGCCCTCCAGCACCTTCTCGCGCTCGGCCGCGTCGTCGCCGAAGTAGTAGAGCCCCAGCGGCCGGTCGTGGGCGTTGACGTAGGCCACGGCCTCGTCGACCGAGCGGTAGGTCTTCACCGGCAGCACCGGCCCGAAGATCTCCTCCTGCATCACCTTCATGTCGTCGGTGGGCTCGATGATCAGGGTCGGTGCGATCTTGCGGTGCTCCTGCTGGCTCAGGTCCTCGCCGTCGGGCTTGATCTCGATCACCCGCGCGCCCTTGGCCTTCGCATCCTCGACGTAGCCCATGATGCGGTCGTAGTGCCGCTGGGCGACGATCGAGGTGTAGTCGGGGTTGTCCTTGATCGTCGGGAACATCTTCTTCACGGCGCCTTCAGCCTCGCCGATGAAGCTCTCCAGCTTGTCGGCCGGAGCCAGGACGTAGTCGGGGGCCAGGCAGATCTGGCCGGCGTTCAGGGTCTTGCCGTTCATGATCCGCGCCGCGGCGGTGGCGACGTCGGCGGTGCGGCCGAGGATCACCGGGCTCTTGCCGCCCAGCTCCAGCGTCAGCGGCGTCAGGTTTGCGGCCGCCGCCTTCATCACGTGCCGCGCGATCGAGGTCGCGCCGGTGAAGATCAGGTGGTCGAAGGCCAGGCCCGAGAACGCCTCGCCGACCTCCGGCCCGCCGGTGACGACCGCGATCTCCTCGGGGCTGAAGACCGAGCCGAACATCCGCGCCATCAGCTCGGAGGTCGCCGGCGTATACTCCGACGGCTTGATCATGGCCCGGTTGCCCGCGGCCAGCACCCCCGCCAGCGGCGTGAAGGTCAGGTTCACCGGGAAGTTCCAGGGGCTGATCACGCCGACCACGCCCTTGGGCTGGTAGCGCACCTCGGCCTTGGCCCCGAAGAGGCCCAGGATCGCCGGCGTGGTCTTGCGCTTCTCCGGCTTCATCCAGGCCTTCAGATGGTCGCGCGCGTGCTTCAGCGTGCCGATCGACGAGGCGACGTCGGTGAAGGCGGTGGCCTCGCGCGAGCGCGCCCCGAAATCCTGGTTCAGGGCCTCCTCGATCTCGGCGCGGTGGTCGACCAGAAGGCCGATGCACCGGTTGATCCGGTCGATCCTCTGCTCGGCGCTGGGCGCGCCGTCGCGCAGGTGCGCCGCCTTCTGACGATCCAGGATCGCCTGCATTTCACTCTTCTGGTCCGCCATCGCCACCTCCCGCCGAACGTCTTAACCATCAAGGTAAATTCGGGTGACCTTAACCCGTCGTTTGAACTCTGGCTCCTAGTATCCGCATCGAGTTAGGGGGCCGGCCTTGCGCGGGCCCCGCCTTTAAGGGTCCTCCATGGCGGCGGAAGTCGAGACCACCCTTCGTGGCCCGCAGGCCTACTCGGTCGCGCGCGCCGCGATCGAGATGATGGAATCGGCCAAGGTCTGGCCGACGGCGCTGAATTTCGAGCTCTGGATCCACGTCGTCGCCGCACCGGACGGGCCGCTGGCGCGCGAGATCCATCGCATCATCCAGTCCGGCGAGACCATCACCGACGTCATCGCCGAGGAGCTGGCGGCGACCTACCTGCCCAAGGCCAAGCTGAACGAGCAGATCCGCGACGCGGGCGACCTCCTGACCAAGGAGCTGTCCGCGGTCTCGCGCGCGATCCAGTCGGCCAAGCTGTCGAACGCCGCCTATGGCGCGACCCTGGCCGGGGCCAGCAAGGACCTCACCGGCGAGGTCGAGATCACCAAGCTGCGCACCATGGTCGAGGGCCTGGCCGGCGCCACGCGCCAGATCCAGAAGCAGAACGGCGCACTGGAAAAGCGCCTGGCCGAATCCTCGGAGGAGGTCGCGCGCCTGAAGGAACACCTCGAGCAGGTGCGCCGCGACGCCACCACCGACGGCCTGACCAACCTCGCCAACCGCAAGGCCTTCGACGAGGAGCTCGAGCGCGCCTGCGCCGAGGCCGACTCCGAGAAGGGCCCGCTGATCCTGGCGGTGCTCGACATCGACCACTTCAAGAATTTCAACGACACCTGGGGCCACCAGACCGGCGACCAGGTGCTGCGCTACGTCGCCAGCGTCATCGGCCGCGTCGGCGCCCCGCCGCGCTTCGCCGCCCGCTACGGCGGCGAGGAGTTCGCGATCATCTTCGCGCGCGAATCCCTGCGCCAGGTGGACCGGACGCTGAACGAGATCCGCCAGGAGGTCTCGTCACGAATGCTCAAGCGCCGCTCGACCAACGAGGACCTCGGCACGGTGACGATCTCGGCCGGTTTCGCGGAGCGCAAGCCCGGCGAGAGCCCGCATTCGCTGATGGAGCGGGCGGACGGCGCCCTCTACGCCTCCAAGCGCGGCGGCCGCAACCGCGTCAGCAACGCCGAGGCCAAGGCCGACGCCGCCTGATTTTCTCTCTTCCGTTCCCCTGCGTCCCCGGTCCTAGCTAGGCTCAAGAAGCCCTCCAGGAGAGATGTCCGTGGACTACAAGAAACTGAAGATCGGGGTGGAAGACCGCATCGCGACGGTGGCCCTGAACGATCCGGCGACCATGAACGCCGCCGGCATCGACATCGTCATGGAGCTGGCCGACGCCTTCGGCAAGCTGGCCACCGACGACAGTGTGCGCGCGGTGATCCTGACCGGCGAAGGCCGCGGGTTCTGCTCGGGCGCCAACCTCTCCGGCGGCGGCCCGGCTTCGGGCGACGTCAGCCAGCGCGACGCCGGCGCCGGCCTTCGCCAGCACTACAACCCGTTCATGACCCTGCTGCGCGATTTCCCCAAGCCCCTGGTCACCGCGATCAACGGCGCCGCCGCCGGCGTCGGCTGCTCGCTGGCGCTCGTGGGCGACATCATCGTCGCCGGCGAGAGCGCCTACTTCCTGCAGGCGTTCCGCCGCATCGGCCTGGTGCCGGACGGCGGCTCCACCTACCTGCTGCCGCGCATGATCGGCCGCGCCCGGGCGATGGAGATGACCATGCTGGGCGAGCGCGTCCCGGCGGCCCAGGCGGCCGAGTGGGGCATGATCAACCGCTGCGTCCCCGACGCCGAGCTGATGACCGAAGCCCGGCGCTTCGCCAAGGCCCTGGCCGACGGCCCCGGCTCGCTCGTCCTGACCCGCAAGCTGATGTGGAAGAGCCTCGATTCCCACTGGGCCGAACAGCTCGACGCCGAAGCCGACACCCAGACCACAGCCGGCCGCAGCGCCGATTTCGTCGAGGGCGTCCGCGCCTTCCTCGAAAAGCGCCCCGCCCAGTTCACCGGACGCTGACACCACCGCTCACATCGATGTGAGTGAGTACTCACTTGCAGCCATGGCCGAGCTGAGCCATAAGCTCGGCCATGACCCGCGCCGTTTCCGCCAAGAGCAAGATCGACGAAGCCGCCATCGCGCTGTTCACGCGCGTCGGCGTCGACGCCGCCACGACCAAGGAGATCGCCGCCCTTGCCGGCGTCTCCGAAGGCGCGATCTACCGCCACTACCGCAGCAAGGACGAGCTTGCGGTCGGCCTCTTTATGGGCGTGCACCGGCGGCTCTCGACCCTGGTCGCCGAGGCGGCGGCCGGCGCTGAGGGCATCGACGCCAAGGCCGCCGCGGTCGTGGCCGCCTACTGCCAGGTGGCCGACGAAGACTGGCCCCTGTTCGTGTTCCACCTGCTGTCGATCCACCGCTTCCTGCCCTACTACCAGGAGGACGGCCGCGATCCGGTGAGCGTGGTCGAGAACCTGCTGAAGCGCGCGATGATGGACTGCGAGCTGCCGCCGGCGGACCCGCGCGTGCTGGCGGCCATGGCCATCGGCGCCATCGTCCAGACCGCCCAGAACAAGGCCTATGGCCGGATCGACAACCCGATGTCCTCGCACGCGCCGCTGATGACCCGCGCCGTGCAGGCCATTCTCCACGCCCGCTAACCCCCTCCCCAGACGGAAAAGGTGATCCTCTCCATGCGCAGCGTCATGTTCGCCGGCGCCTACTGGTCGCTTTCGGTCTTCTACGCCCTGGTCACGGCGATCCTCGCCACCCTGCCCGGCCGCGCGCCGATGGCCTGGGCGCTGCGGCTCTACACGCGGCGCATGCTGTGGGCGATGCACCGCATCGGCGGCATCAAGGTCGAGGTCGAAGGCAAGCACCGGCTGCCCGAGGGGGCCTTCATCGTCGCCGGCAAGCACCACTCGTGGGGCGACGGCTTCGTGATGTTCGCCCACGTCGACAACCTGGTGTTCGTCACCGCCGACCACCTGGAGAAGATCCCGCTGCTGCGCGGCATCCTGCGGAAGTTCGGCGCCATCGTCGTCGACAACTGCGGCGGGCCCGAAGCGCGCAAGGCCCTCTCCGAACGCGCCGCCGCGGCCCACGCCGACGGCCGCCGCATCCTGATCTACCCGGAAGGCAACCTGGCCAAGCCCGGCGAGCGGTTCCGCTACCGCACCGGCGTCTACTACATGAGCCGCGACTTCGACCTGCCGGTGGTGCCGGTGGCCACCAACCTCGGCTGCTTCTGGGAGCAGGAGTCGTTCGAGAAGAAGCCCGGCGTCGCCACCGTCGAGTTCCTCGACCCGATCGCGCCGGGCCTGGACCGCAGCGAATTCCTGCAGCGCCTGGAGACGGTCATCGAGAGCCGCACTCAGGAGCTGATCGCGCTCGCCACCGGCGAGCCGGTCCGCCCCTCGGTGCTGGTGCCGGCGCCCGACGAACTCGCCCGTGCGGCGAAGGCGGCCGCCGCCTCCTGACGCCTTCGCCCCGCTTCAACGAACCGTCGCAGAGCCATGCTAGCCCGCAGGCATCGCAAGGCGCAGGCTCGCGCCCGGCAGACCTGCGGGCTGGACGGACCGTGGCGACGGGATGCGACTGATCTCCCTCCCCTTCATGGGGAGGGAAAGGCGATGCGAAGCATCGCCAGGGTGGGGAACCGCGGGGAAGGCCCAGACGACGACCGGCTGGCGATTTGGATGTGTCGGACTCCCCCACCCGGCTCGCTTCGCGAGCTGTCCCTCCCCACGAGGGGGAGGGAGGAGGTTACTCCGCGGCAGCCGCCGGGACGATGGTGACGCTCTCGCCGCAGCCGCAGGCGTCGGTCTCGTTCGGATTGTGGAACACGAACCTGGCGGCGAGCTTCGTCACCTCGTAGTCGATCTCCGAGCCGATCAGGAACAGCACCGCCTTGGGCTCGACGAGGATGGTGACGCCCTTGTCCTCGATCACCTCGTCCAGGGGGTTCGCCTGCTCGGCGTACTCCAGGACATACTCCTGGCCGGCGCAGCCGCCGTTCTTCACGCCGACACGCAGCCCGACGTACGGCTTGTCGGACGCGGCCATGATCTCGCGCACGCGCTCGGCGGCGCGGTCGGTCAGGGTGACGACCTTCGGACGGGGGCGGCGGGGGCGGGTCTGGACGTCCATGGCGGGCTCTTCTTCAGATCCAATATGGGGTCAGAACATGTTGAGTTCGAGTTTCGCCTCGTCGCTCATCAGCGACGGGTCCCACGGCGGGTCGAAGACCAGGTTCACCGAGCACGACTTGATGCCGGGAATCTCCATCACCGCGTCCTGCACCCAGCCGGGCATGTCGCCGGCCACCGGGCAGCCCGGCGCGGTCAGGGTCATGTCGATGGCGACCTCCTTCGCGTCCGAGACGTCGACCTTGTAGATCAGGCCGAGCTCGTAGATGTCGACCGGGATCTCCGGGTCGAACACGGTCTTCAGCTTCTCGATCAGCTGATCGGTGATCGCGTCGAGCTCCGCCTGGCTGAGCGCGGCGGGCTTGGCGTCTTCGGGAGGCAGACTGGCGTCCATCACGAAAAGAAGGTCCTGGTCTTGAGGAGGGCGTCGACGAAGGCGTCGGCCTCGTCGAGCGTGTTGTAGAGGGCGAAGGAGGCGCGGGCGCTGGAGGTCACGCCGAAGCGGCGCATCAGCGGCTCGGCGCAGTGCGCGCCGGCGCGGACGGCCACGCCGTAGCGGTCGAGGATCTGGGCCACGTCGTGGGCGTGGGCGCCCTCCATGGCGAAGGCGAAGATCGCGCCCTTGCCGGGCGCGCGGCCGATTTCGCTGAGCCAGTTGGCGCCGTTCAGGCGCTCCTTGACCCGGGCGTAGAGGGCGTGCTCGTGCGCGGCGACGGCGTCGCGGTCGAGGCCCATGACCCAGTCGATGGCGGCCCCCAGGCCGATCGCCTCCAGGATCGGCGGCGTGCCGGCCTCGAAGCGGTGCGGCGGATCGGCGTAGGTGATCGCCTCTTCCGTGACCGTGCCGATCATCTCGCCGCCGCCCTGGTACGGCGGCAGGGCTGCCAGGCGCTCGGCCTTGCCGAAGAGGGCGCCGATGCCGGTCGGGCCGTAGAGCTTGTGGCCGGAAAACGCATAGAAATCCGCATCCAGCGCCTGGACGTCGACGCTCGCGTGCACCACCGCCTGCGCCCCGTCGATCAGGGTCACGGCCCCCGCCGCATGGGCGTCGGCGATGATCTCGGCGACCGGATTGATGGTGCCGAGCACGTTGGACATGTGGCTGACCGCCACGACCTTCGTCTTCGGCCCGAGCATGGCGCGGTAGGCGTCGAGGTCGAGGCGCCCATCGTCGGTCACCGGGATGAACCGCAGCACCAGGCCCTTGCGCTCGCGCAGGAAGTGCCAGGGGACGATGTTGGCGTGGTGCTCCATCTGCGAGAGCACGATCTCGTCGCCGGTCTGGAGCGACTGGCCGAGGGACGAGGCGACGAGGTTGATCGCCTCGGTCGTTCCCTTGGTGAAGACGATCTCGGAGGCGGAGCTCGCGTTGATCAGGCGCGCGGCGCTTTGCCGGGCCTTTTCATAGGCTTCCGTCGTTTCGTTGGCGAGCGTGTGGATGCCGCGGTGGACGTTGGCGTAGGACCGCTCCATGGCCCCGGTCATGGCCTCGATCACCGCGAGCGGCTTCTGGGCCGAGGCGGCGCTGTCGAGGTAGATCAGCGGCTTGCCATGGATCTCGCGGGTGAGGATCGGGAACTGCGCCCGGGCGGCAGCGACGTCGAAGCTCATCGCGTCCCTCCCAGTCTCGCCGCGATCCAGCTGCGCACGACTTCGCGCGCGCCCTCGTGGCCGATTCGGTCGACGACCTCGCCGATGAAGGCCTCGGTCAGCATCGCCCGCGCCTCGGCTTCGGGAATGCCGCGCTGCTGGGCGTAGAACAGGGCCTCCTCGTCGAGCGCCCCGACGGTGTTGCCGTGCGCGCAGGCGACGTCGTCGGCGTAGATCTCGAGTTCCGGTTTGGCGTCGACCTCGGCGCGGTCCGAGAGCAACAGGGCGTGGTGGCCCATGCGCGCGTCGGTCTTGTCCGCGCCCTCGGCGACGACGATGCGGCCCTGGAACACGGCGCGCGCCTGGTCGTCGACCCGACCCTTGACCAGCTGGTCGGTGCTGCCGCCCAGGCCCAGGTGGTCGACCACCGTGGTGATGTCGGCGTGGCGCTTGTCCGCCAGCAGGTAGATCCCGTCGAGGCGCGCCGAGGCGCCGCCGCCCGGGTTCTGCACCCGCGTCTCCAGCCGCTGGCGGCAGCCGCCGACGGTGACGACGGTCTGGGAGAACTTCGCGCCGGGGGCCAGGCGCACGTCGCAGTGTGCGACCGACACCGCGTCGGCCGACTCGTCGGCCAGGACGATGCGCTCGATCTCGCCCTCCGCCTCGACGTCCAGGCGAAAGTCGATTTCGGAGACGTAGGGCCCCTGCCCCTCGTAGGTTTCGAGCAGGACGACACGGCCCTTCTCGACGTGCAGCTTCGGGGTCGCCGTATGCGCCCCCGCGCCCTCGGCGGCGATGAAGCGAACCGCGACCACATGTTCGCCGCCCGAGCCGATGGCGATGCCGGCGCGCACCTCGCCGTTGACGACGGGGACCACCTCCTCGGCCAGCGCATCGAACACACCCGGCGCCAGCTCGCCCTTGAACGTCTTCGAGCGCGGCGGCAGCTCGCGCACCAGGCCGGCGATGTCGCTCCAGCGCCAGTCCTCGTCGCGGCGCGACGGCAGCTCGGCGAGATCGCCGGTGGTGATGGCCCGGGCGAGGCTCATGCGGCCTCTCTGGAATACTTGTCGTAGCCCTCGGCTTCGAGCTCGAGCGCCAGCTCGGGCCCGCCCGAGGCGACGATGCGGCCGGCGGCCAGCACGTGAACGCGGTCGGGGCGGATGTAGTCCAGGAGGCGCTGGTAGTGGGTGATGACCAGCATGGTGCGGTCCGGCGCGCGCATGGCGTTGACGCCCTCGGCAACGATCCTCAGCGCGTCGATGTCGAGGCCCGAGTCGGTCTCGTCGAGGATGGCCAGCTTCGGCGCCAGCATGGCCATCTGCAGGATTTCCATCCTCTTCTTCTCGCCGCCCGAGAAGCCGACGTTCAGCGGCCGCTTCAGCATGTCGAAGTCGACCTTCAGGCCGCCGGCCTTGGCGCGGGCGAGCTTCAGGAAGTCGGTGGCGGCGATCTCGGCCTCGCCTCGCGCGCGCCGCTGGGCGTTCAGCGCCGTGCGCACGAAGGTCAGCGCCGGCACGCCCGGGATCTCGGTCGGGTACTGGAACGACAGGAAGACGCCCGCCGCCGCCCGCTCGCTGGGCGTCAGCGCCAGCAGGTCGACGCCGTTCAGCGTCGCCGAGCCCTCGGTCACCTCATAGCCGGGACGCCCGGCCAGGGCGTAGCTCAGGGTCGACTTGCCCGCCCCGTTCGGTCCCATGACCGCGTGCACCTCCCCGGAGGGCGCTTCGAGGTCGAGCCCCTTGAGGATCGGCTTGCCGTCGACGGAGACGTGGAGGTTCTTGATGGAAAGCACGGTTTTCTTTCAAGGTTCAATGGGGCGGAGGAATTCGAGGCGGTTGCCGAACGGGTCGTAGATGTAGACGCGCTCGTGGCCTTCCAGCAGGTCGTCGTCGATCACCTCGTAGCCGGCGGCGCGGGCCCTGGCGGCCAGCGCCTGGACGTCGTCGACGCGGAAGGCGATGTGCGCCTTGCGGGCGGGGCTGAACGGGTCCTCGACGCCGCAGTGCAGCTTCACCGCCTCGCTCTCGAACCAGCACCCGCCGCGCTTTGCGAGCTTTGGCGGCTTGGGCTGCTCGGGCAGGCCCAGCAGCGCCTCGTAGAAGGCCCGCGCCTTGTCCTCCCCGCCCCTGGGGATCGCGACCTGGGCGTGATCGATCGTTTCCAGCGTCATGCCTGCCCCCCCACCGAACTCATCCCGGCAAGAGCCGGGAACGAGGCAGACGCACGCGAGAGAGAGAAACCACGAACCACACGAACCACACGAACAAGTCCCGCCGCAGCAACGACGAGCGCCGCGGATACACCGACCCGTTCGCGTGGTTCGTGGTCCAATTCGAGGGCCTCGCGGCCCGCATAGGGGGTGCAGGTACGGCCCGTCATCCCACGCTCCCCTCGAGGCTGATGGCGACCAGCTTCTGGGCCTCGACGGCGAACTCCATCGGGAGCTCCTGCAGCACGTCCTTGACGAAGCCGTTGACCAGCAGCTGCACCGCCTCCTCTTCGGAGAGGCCGCGCTGCATGGCGTAGAACAGCTGGTCCTCGGAAAGGCGCGTCGTGGTCGCCTCGTGCTCGAAGTGGGCCGAGGCGTTGCGCGCCTCGATGTAGGGCGTGGTGTGCGCGCCGCAGGTCTTGCCGATGAGCAAGCTGTCGCACTGGGTGAAGTTGCGGGCGTTCTTCGCCTTCGGGTGCGCCGAGACGAGGCCGCGGTAGGTGTTCGACGAATGCCCGGCGCTGATGCCGTTGGAGATGATCCGCGAGCGGGTGTTGGCGCCCAGGTGGATCATCTTGGTGCCGGTGTCGGCCTGCTGGCGGTTGTTGGTGATGGCGATCGAGTAGAACTCGCCCTGCGAGCCCTCGCCGCGCAGCACGCACGAGGGGTACTTCCAGGTGATCGCCGAGCCGGTCTCGACCTGGGTCCAGCTGACCTTCGAGCGGGCGCCGCGGCAGTCGGCGCGCTTGGTGACGAAGTTGTAGATGCCGCCGCGGCCCTCGGCGTCGCCGGAATACCAGTTCTGCACCGTGGAGTACTTGATCTCGGCGTCGTCCAGGGCGACCAGCTCGACCACCGCGGCGTGCAGCTGGTTCTCGTCGCGCATCGGCGCGGTGCAGCCCTCGAGGTACGAGACGTAGGCGCCCTTGTCGGCGATGATCAGGGTGCGCTCGAACTGGCCGCTCTCGGCCGCATTGATGCGGAAATAGGTCGACAGCTCCATCGGGCAGCGCACGCCGGGCGGCACATAGACGAAGCTGCCGTCGGAGAAGACGGCGCTGTTCAGGCAGGCGAAGTAGTTGTCGCTGACCGGCACCACCGAGCCCAGGTACTGGCGCACCAGGTCGGGATGCTCGCGGATCGCCTCGCTGATCGGGCAGAAGATGACGCCGGCCTCCGCCAGCTCCTTCTTGAAGGTGGTGACCACCGAGACGCTGTCGAACACGGCGTCGACCGCGTAGCGCGGCGCGCCTTCGACGCCGGCCAGGACCGCCTGTTCCTTCAGCGGGATGCCGAGCTTTTCGTAGGTGGCCAGCAGCTCCGGATCGACCTCGTCCAGGCTCTTGGGCCCCGCCTTCTTCTTCGGCGCGGCGTAGTAGTAGGCGTCCTGGTAGTCGATCTTCGGGAACTTCACCCGCGCCCAGTCCGGCTCGTCCAGGACCAGCCAGCGGCGGAACGCCTCCAGGCGCCACTCCAGCATCCACGCCGGCTCGTTCTTCTGGGCCGAGATGTAGCGCACCGTCTCCTCGGAGAGGCCCTTGGGCGCCATCTCCTGCTCGATGTCGGTGACGAAGCCGTGCTTGTAGCGCTCCAGCTCGGCGACCTGCTCGATCGTCTGGTTCTCGGCCATCACGCTACCTCCCGCCGGCGCGCCGCGTGCCGCGCCCGGGCTTCCAGCCACGCCTGGGCGGCGCGGGTCCAATCGTCTTCGTTCGTCGCCCAGCCGCCGCTGAGGCGCAGGACACAGGGCGCGAGGTCCGCCCGGCCCATGGCCAGGGCCACGTGGCTCGGCTTCACCTTGCCGGACGAGCAGGCCGCCCCCGCGCTGACCATGACGCCGGCGAGGTCGAGGGCCATCACCTGCAGCTCCGAGCCGAAGCCCGGGGCGGCGACGCACAGGGTCTGGGGCAGGCGCGGCGCGCCCTCGCCCAGGATCACGCCGTGCGCCCGCATCGTCTCGGCCGCGGCGTCGCGCCAGGCGGCCTGCGCCTGGAGGCTGGTAAGACCGGCCCTGGCCGCCCGCGCGGCGGCGCCGAAGCCGGCGATGCCCGGCAGGTTCTCGGTGCCGGCCCGACGCCCGCGCTCCTGGCCGCCGCCGTGCAGGCGTCGCGACAGCGTCGCCCGCGGCCCGGCCGCCAATGCGCCGACGCCCTGCGGCCCGCCCAGCTTGTGCGCCGAGAGCGCCAGGGTGTCTGCGCCGAGCGCATTGAAATCGATGGCGATCTTGCCAGCCGCCTGGACCGCGTCGACGTGCAGCCAGCCGCCGGCCTCCCGCACCAGGGCCGCCGTCTCGGCCACGGGCTGGATGACGCCGGTCTCGTTGTTGGCCAGCATCAGGCAGACCAGCGCGCGCGGGCCGGCTGCGAGGCGTTCAGCCAGCCAGCCGAGATCGGCGACGCCGTTCGCATCCACCGGCCAGACCTCGACGGGAAGCCCGGTCGCCTTGGCGGCTTCGCGCACGGCGTCGTGTTCTGTGGCGCCGACCAGGATGCGCTCGCAGCCGGCCGCCG
>DASZQQ010000041.1:0-2365 GCA_035549595.1 Caulobacteraceae bacterium | reverse complement strand
GCGGGTCCCGCCGCCGTCGATGGCGTCCAACCAGAAGCCCAGGGTCCCCTGCCCACCGGCCTCGCCGGTCATCGACAGGCGGACCAGGTTGACGAAGGCGTCCAGGTCGCCGTCCGGCGCCAGGGCGCCGTCGTCCGCGAGCACGAGCTGCGCTGTGAGGCAGTCCACCGCCGCCGCCCGCCAGCGGTGCTCTGCGAACAGCAGCGCCGCCGAGTTCAGGAGCCGCGCAAGCTCGTCCGGCCGGCCGGCGGCCAGGCCCGCCGCGAGCTCCGTCCGCCACCGTCCGTAGGTCGCGCGGCGGTGGCGGGGCATGGGCGAGACGTAGGTCGCCATCACCCCTGGGCCCGCGGATGGGCGAGCAGCGACGTGCGCGCCCGGGCGAGCAGAGCGAACACCGCCGCCTCGGCCTCGGGATCGACGCCGAGCTGGCGGTTGACGTGCAGGTGGGCGAAGGCGCTTCGCACCTGGTCCAGATCGACACCCAGCCGGCCCTCGGCGGCCAGCCGCGCGAGGCCCTGCCAGGCTTCGCCCATCGCGCGATAGGCCTCGCTCACCGGTCCGTCCGCCGGGCCGGCGTCGTCGCCGCGGCTCAGGAGGGCGCGCAGGTCGTCCTTCAGCCGGCGGAACTCGGGACCGAAGACCAGCTTCTGGGCCGCAGTCTCCGGGAAGACGCCGGCGATGGCGCGCTCGTCCATGCCGAAGGTCCTGAGCAGCCGGTCCAGCGAGACGACGCACAGGGTGCGGGGGGCGAGCCGGTTGCGTCCGCTGGTGCGCGCGGCGATCAGCGCCTGGCAGAGCCGGCTGTCGGCGGCGAAGATCTCCTCCGCCAGGCGCATGCCCTCGACGCCGCCGTAGCGTTCGAGCTCCCGCTCGTAGCGCAGGAAGGCGACGTCCGAGCACACCCCCTCGCGCACCAGGCCGTCGGCCCAGGCGGCCACCTGCGCGGCCGGTCCGTCCGCCGCCTCGTCGCCGAGGGCCAGCCGCAGCCGGACGTGCGGCAGCGGATCGGAATAGCGGATGAAGAAGAACCGGCGCCCCTCGCCGAGGCTCGCCATGAGCTCGGCGATACGCCCGGCGATGATCCCGTCGTGCAGGTGCCAGTCGGCATAGAGGTTGGCGTAGATCCAGCCCGAGGCGAGCGACTTGTTGCGCTCGCGGTCGTCGTAGTCCGCCAGCGGCCTCGGGGGCGGCCCGGCCTCGGCGGCCAGGGAGGCGGACACGAGCGGAACCGTGATCTCGGCCAGGCGCGGGCCGCCGGGTCCCTCGACCCAGGCGTCGCCGGGCCCCGGAAGCGCCTCCTGCAGGCACAGCGACGCCGTCCCCTCCAGGGCCGCCCATTCGGCGACGAGGTCGTCCACGTGCTCCGGGTCTGCGAAGTCGAGCCAGAGGCGGTTGTCCTTCGCAACGAGGTAGACCTCGTCCGGGACCCCGAAGGTCTCGCGCCACGCGGCGAAGGCCTGGCGGGTCGGCTCCGGGCTGCGGGCGAGCCGCCATTGCGCCGGACGCAGGATCCAGTTGTCGAACACGACGCGCGGCAGGCGCGGGAAGGTGTCGGCCAGGCCCCAGTCGAAGCCGGCGATGGCCGACGACTGCTGGCCCCCGACCTCGGTGAGGAAGCGCACCACCCGGGCGCCTTCGACGCTGTTCAGCATCTGCAGGGGCGAGACCTCGACCACCTGGCCGGTCCTGGCCCAGATGATCGCCAGCTCGCCGTCGCGGACGCCGACCCTCAGGTCCGCCAGGTCGATCCGTGTCCCTGGCGCATCCGGACTGGCGTTGAGCACGATGGCGTGCGACCAGCCCGCGGGGGCCCCGGTGACGTTCTGCAGCTTCACGCGCTTGGGCGTATAGAACACCTCCGCGCGGATCCGGCCGCGCCCGGCCAGGGCCGCCTCCTCCGCCCGGCAGATCGCCCGCATGCGCGGCGAGGCCTCGCCGTCCAGCAGCGTCAGGAACCGCCCCGACAGCCGGCCCGCCTGCCGCGTCCCGACCAGGGGGGAAAGCATCAGTCTGAAGTCGCCGCGATCGACGTCGGCGGCGCTCTTCGCGCACACCGTCACCGCGATCTCGCAGGAGGTCGGAACGCTCGGCGTTCCCTCGACCGCCGCCGCCAGCGTCTCGACGAGCGCCTCGTCGAGCTCGAGCACCGGCCGGCCGGCGGCGAGGGCCTCGGCGGCCAGCTTGAGCACGGCGATCTCGCGCCGGGTGAACGCCATGTCGTTGATCGGCACGAAGTCCAGGTTCGCGTTCTGCCGCACGATCAGGTCGACCGGCACGTCGCGCTCGAGGCCGTATCGATTGATGAACTTGGCCTTCACCTGCTGGTACCAGGGGGGACGCTCGGGGACCGGGTTCAGGCGGCACA
>DASZQQ010000040.1:0-1985 GCA_035549595.1 Caulobacteraceae bacterium | reverse complement strand
CGGCGCGCGGCAGGAAGACGCGGCTGGTCACGTCGAGCGGCACGAGGCGCGGCAGGGCGCCGTTCGCCAGCAGGCGCTGCAGCGCCTCCGGATCGCTCCAGGTGTTGAAGTCCGCCCCGCCCGCGCCGCGGCCCTCCACCTCGAAGGCCCCGGCCATGACCAAAGGCCGCCAGCCGCGGAACGCGACGGGGTCCTCCAGGATCGCCTCGGCGAGGTTGGTCAGCGGCCCCAGGAACAGGCCCCTTACGCCGCGCCGGGCGGCCATCACCAGGCGGCTCATGCCGTGCGGCCGGTGCAGCGGCGGCAGCTTGCGCCGGAACGAGCCGCCCTGGCCGTTGAGGCCATCCTCGCCGTGGCCGCGCTGGCCGCGGTCGGGGGTGAAGCCGCTGACGCCCGCCGCCGCGCCGACGAACACATCGACGTCGCAGCCGGCCTGGCGCAGCACCATGCGCGCGTTGCTGGCCGCCTGATCGACCCAGGTGTTGCCGAACACCGAGCTGACCGCGTCGATCGTGACCCCCGACCTCGCCAGCATGACCAGGGCGAAGGCGTCGTCGACGCCGCCGTCGGTATCGATGTGCACGATCGCCGCCACGTCCCCACCCACCGGCTCGCCAGGGCCCGCCCGAGGCATAGCAGGCGCCTGCGGACGGTGTAAGGCGCGGCCTTCCCGGATGAGCGGTGACGCGTTGTGTTGTAGGGTGGCCGGCAGTCAGCAAGGGGGTGGGGATGCGGGGCAGGTGGATGGTCACGTGGGCCGCGCTGGCGGCCGTCCTGGCCGCGACGCCCGCCGCGGCGCAGGTGGCGCAGATGACGGGGGCCTGGCGCGGCTATGCCCAGGGGGTGACCTTCAACCTCGTGGTCGAGCCCAACGGCCGCTTCTCCGAGCAGGAGATCATGGGCCAGATGATGACCATGCAGACCGGCCACATCCAGCCGCTGGGCGGCGACCTCGTGGCCTTCGTGGTCGAGGACTGGCAGCCGCGCACGCGGCCGGTCTACCACCCGACCGGAACCGTCGGCGGCTACTACACACAGGAGCCGAACGCCAAGCCGCCGGGCGGGACCTGGCGCATCCTGTTCAACGGCCCGCGCAGCATGACCATGCGCGACGCGCGCCTGGGCGGCCAGGTCACCTTCACGCGCCAGCGCTGAACCGGCCGAGAGCGCGCGCCTTGGCCATCGTCGTTCCCACCGCGTCCTGGGCGCACCTGGCCTTCGACGCCGTGGCCTGGGCCGCCGGCGCGGCGACCGGCTGGGCGCTCTACCGCTGGCGGCTGAGCGAACGCGTCCGCGCGGTCGCGCAGGTGGCCGGGCCGGCCTATTTCGCCGCCCTCGTGGTGGGCGCCGGCCTCGGCGCCTGGCTCAGCGGCTCGCTGAACACCCTCGCCCAGCCGGCCCCGGCGCTGTCGCACAGCGTCGCCGGGGCGCTCGCCGGCGCCATCGTCGGCGTCGAGGCCTACAAGGCCGCCAGGGGCTTGCGCGGCTCGACCGGGGTGATCTTCGTCGGGGCGTTCACGACCGGGATCGTGGTCGGCCGCTGGGGCTGCCTGTTCGCCGGCCTGCCGGACCGGACCTTCGGGACCCCGACCGCCCTGCCGTGGGCGGTGGACCTGGGCGACGGCGTGCCGCGCCATCCGGTGGAGATCTACGAGAGCCTGGCCATGGCCGCGTTCTTGGCCGCGTTCGTCGCCGGCCTGGCGGCCCGGGCGCCCTGGGCCCTGCGGCGCGGCTTCTACGTCATGTGCGCCTGGTACGGCGCGCAGCGGTTCTGCTGGGAGTTCCTCAAGCCCTATCCAGCCCTGATCGGCCCGTTTAACCTGTTCCACATCCTGTGCGCGGGGCTGATCCTCTATGGACTTGTCTGGTATCGACGCGACCTCGCAGACGAACGCGACCGCGGGCCGCAAGAGCGCGCCCTATCTGTTCCTCGGCCAGACCACCAGTCTTTGTGAGACCTGCCTGGAACTGGTCCCGGCCAAGAT
>DASZQQ010000039.1:0-1872 GCA_035549595.1 Caulobacteraceae bacterium | reverse complement strand
GCACCCTTCGCCCACGTCAGGTCGCCGTAGGCCGCGCCCTGGATCTCCAGGTGGTTCCAGGGCTCGTCCGGCAGGGTCAGGGTCAGCGCCTTGCCGCCTTCGACGTAGACGTTCCAGTCGGGCAGGGTGAAGTCGTCGTTGCGGCCGGGCAGGCGCGAGCGGTTGTAGACCCCCGGCCAGGTCGTCTCGGCGATGCCGTCAGTGGCCTTCCACATCCATTCCTTCAGGTCCTTGGCGTCGGCGAACTCGACCTTGCGGATGCGGGTGACGGGGGCGGTGAGCAGCGGCGGCGCGTCGCCCGGCCGGTTCCATCCGTAGCGCAGGCGCCACTCGGCGCGCACCGCGGGATCGTCGAGGCTGGGCGCCGCTTCGGACTCGGTCTGCGGCTCAGCCTTGGCGGCGAGGGCGGCGATGTCGGCGGGCGCCAGGGCCTGGTCGTAGATGCGCAGCTCGTCGTAGTCGCTGCCGCGCACGAAGTTGTAGCGGCTCTGCACCTGATGCGGCGAGACGGTGCGGCTGGCCATGCCGAACTGGTCGAGGCCGGTGTCGAGCACCGCGACCTCGTCCTTTCGCGCCGCCGGCCGGCCATCGACGTAGAGCGCGACGCCCTTGGTCTCGTCCCAGGTAAAGGCCAGGTGCGTCCAGGCCTTCGGGTCCGGCGCCTTGGGCAGGGTGAAGGACACCCGCACGCGGGCCAGGTTGTCGTCGGTGACGAAGGCGTCGAAGCCGTGGCCGTTCCAGTCGACCCGAAGCCACGTCATGTCCCAGCTGGTGTGGTCGGCGTAGCCGACGCGGAAGAGCACGAACGGCGCGACCCCGACCGGGGTGCGCGAGCGCCAGAAGAAGGCCAGCGTGCCCCTCTGGGCGTAGATGTTGCCCGGAGCCTTCCAGGCCAGCACGTTGTCGTCGGCGGTCGAGAGCGCCCCGCCCATCGCCCCGTCCGGGACCAGCGTCACGTGATCGGCGAAGTTCGGGACCGCATCGCCCCCGGCCGCGTCCGCCGTCAGCGACTTGTCCGCCGACAGCCGGAACAGCAGCCCGCCGGGCGACGCCAGCGCCGGGCCGGCGAGTATGAGGAAAATCGAGGCGAGCCAAAGGCTTCGCCCGAACGGGACGCGCTTCCTGCCCATGCCGGTCTCTTTACTTGGCCGAGGTCGTGAGCGCGAACGAAGCGCGTTTCAGGCGCGGCCGCAAGTGCAAAATGACACCGGTTACCATGGTGGGAGAGTGGGCGGGCGAAATGGGGACACACACGACTTCGCCGGCGCCTGATCCTTGTCTGCGAGGTTCAAGGGGTCGTGTGTGTCCCCATGTCGGCGAAGGCGCTTGAAACGCGGTCGGGAAGCCGCGAACCTCGACCCCAGCATGACCTTGCCGCATCGCCCCAGCGCCGTGATCTTCGACATGGACGGCCTGTTGTTCGACACCGAAGCGCTCTGGCAGGAGGCGCTTCTCGCCGCCGCCGCCGAGGACGGACGTGAGATCCCGGCCGCGGTCTATGACCAGTCGATCGGCGTGCGGCGCTCGCAGTGCAGGGGCCTCTTCCTGGCGCACTTCGGCGACGACTTCCGCTTCGACGACTTCCACGCCAGCTGGACGCGCCACTTCTGGCGGATCGCGGAGCGCAGGCTGGCGCTGAAGCCGGGAGCGTCCGAACTGCTGGACACCCTGGACCAGCTGGGCCTGCCGCGCGCGATCGCCACCTCGTCGTCGCGGACGACCGTCGAGCGGCATCTGGGGGCGCACGGCCTGGCTCGCCGTTTCGACGAGCTCGTCTGCCGCGGCGACTACGAGAACGGCAAGCCCGCGCCCGACCCGTTCCTGACGGCCGCCGAACGGCTGGCGGTCGAACCTCGGCTATGCCTGGCGCTG
>DASZQQ010000038.1:0-2400 GCA_035549595.1 Caulobacteraceae bacterium | reverse complement strand
CCGCCTCGGTCGACCTGCCGGTCGACGCCCGCGACGTGCTGATCACCCGGCCGGGCGTGGCCGACGTGGTGCTGCGCACGCCGCGCCGCATCCAGGTGCTGGGTCTGAAGGAAGGCACCACCGACGCCACCTTCTTCGACGCCTCCGGCCGGCGCATCCTGTCGCTGGCGATCCGCGTCGACGCCGACGGCAGCGCCGTCGCCGACATGATCAACCGCGTCCTGCCCACCGCCCGGGTGCAGGTCCAGGGCATCAACGGCAGCCTGGTGCTGTCGGGCGTGGTGTCCAGCGCCGCCGACGCCGACAAGGCCGTGCAGATCGCCCGCACCTCGGTCGAGAAGCCCGAGCAGGTGCTGAACATGCTCAGCATCGCCGGCAAGGACCAGGTGATGCTGAAGGTGCGCATCGTCGAGATGCAGCGCGAGGTGATCAAGCAGCTGGGCTTCAACCTCAACGCCCTGATGAACCAGGTCGGCGAGCCGCAGTACATGATCTCGCACGCGCCGACCTACGGCGTGAACGGCGCCCTGCTGGGCGGCCTCACCGGCGGCTACAACCTCAACACCCAGCAGCAGCCGGAAGTGAAGCTCTGGGACCCGCTGACCAACTCGTACGACATTCCGGCGGTCGACCGGAACAGCAAGGTCGCCACGATCCAGAACACCGCCGGCAGCTCCGGCCTGAACCAGGCCAACGCCACCATCCAGGCGTTCGAGCGCGTGGGCCTGGTGCGCACCCTGGCCGAGCCGAACCTGACCGCGATCTCCGGCGAGAGCGCGCGCTTCCTCGCCGGCGGCGAGTTCCCCGTGCCGACCGGCCAGGACAACACCGGCCGCGTCACCATCGAGTTCAAGCCGTTCGGCGTCGGCCTCGGCTTCACCCCGGTCGTGCTGTCGGGCGGGCGCATCTCGCTGAAGATCTCGACCGAGGTCTCGGAACTGTCGAACCAGGGCGCCTTCTCGCTGCAGGCCGGGACCAACGGCCCGCTGCTGGTGGTGCCCTCGCTGACGGTGCGCCGCGCCGAGACCACGGTGGAGCTGCCCTCGGGCGGGGCGATGATGATCGCCGGCCTCTTGCAGGACAAATCCAAGCAGGACCTCGATTCGGTGCCGGGCATGATGAACATGCCGGTGCTGGGGGCCCTGTTCCGCTCGCGCGACTACCAGGCCGGCCAGAGCGAGCTGGTCGTGATCGTCACCCCCTACCTCGTCAATCCGACCAGCCCGCAGGACATGCAGACGCCGGTCGACGGCCTGCGCATCGCCAACGACTACGAGACCATCCTGCTGGGCCGTCTGAACAAGGCCTACAAGCGCCCCGCCGACGCCGGCGGGGGCCGGACCTACCAGGGTCCGTACGGCTACGTCGTGGAATGAGAAGGAGCTCCAAGGTGCTGAAGACCCCCCTCATCCTTCTTGCCGGCCTGGCGCTCACCGCCTGCGCGGCGACGGCGGCCAAGAACGACGCCGCCCACGGGCCCGACCCGCTGACCCCGACCGAGCGCTACGCCATCGAGGTGCGCCAGCGGCCGGAGGAGCTGCGGCTCGCCCCGCACCTGCAGGGCGTCTCGGCCGCCCAGGCCGACGCCCTGGCCCAGTTCGCCCAGCGCTGGAGCGACGCCGAGGCCGGCCCGATCACCCTGAAGTCGCCGACCCACGGCGGCGATCCGCAGGCGGCCTACCGCACCGCCGAACAGGCCCGCGACCTGCTGGTGGCCAAGGGCGTGGACGCCTCGCGCATCCATGTCGAGGGCTACGACGCCGGCGGCGACCACGACGCGCCGGTGGTCGTCACCTACGCGGCCTACGTCGCCAAAGGACCCGAGTGCGGGCGCTCCTGGGAGAACCTGACCGCCACCGGCTCGAACCGCGAATACGAGAATTTCGGCTGCGCGGTGACGGCCAACATCGCCGCCCAGATCGCCAACCCGGGCGATCTCGTCGCACCGCGGCCCACCGGTCCGGTCGACGCTGCCCGCCGCCAGACCGTGCTCGACCACTACCGCAAGGGCGAAGTGACCTCGTCGGCCAAGGACGACCAGGCCAACGGCGCCGTTTCGACCGCCATCCATTAAGGCCCGCTTAGATGCAGCCAAAGTCCGCGGAAACCGATCCCTTCGACCTCGACTTCGAGGCGGACGACGAGTTCGCAACGCCCCTCCGCAACCCGGAGGACGACTGGCGCGAGACGCCGCTCGATCGGCCGTCGTCGGCGACGCCGCACCCCGATCCGTTCGTCGGCCTGTCCGGTGGCGGGACCGGCGCGGGCGACCGTAGCGGCGCCGGCTGGCAGGACGACCCGCTCGACGACACGCCTTCGACGCCGCACGCCGACCCGTTCGTCGGTCTCGCCGCCGCGCCGCCCGAGCCGGCCGCCGACCCGTTCGCGGACCTCCCGCCG
>DASZQQ010000037.1:0-5288 GCA_035549595.1 Caulobacteraceae bacterium | reverse complement strand
CCCGCTGCTCCGGCCGCCGCGCCGAAGCACTGAGACCCGTTCGAGGACCGAGTAGATCCATGGCCGACGCCGCCGCCACTCACAGAACCGCCCACGGCGAAGGGCACGACGCCCACGCCGCGCACGATCACAAGCCGGGCTTCTTCACCCGCTGGTTCCTGTCGACGAACCACAAGGACATCGGCACGCTGTACATCCTGTTCGCCATCCAGGCGGGGATCATCGGCGCGCTGTTCTCCGGCCTGATCCGCTGGGAGCTGTTCGAACCGGGCATCCAGATCTTCACGCCGCACAGCGGCCTGATGAGCGCCCTGTTCCACATCACCAACGACGCGACCGGCAAGCACGCCTACTACGTGGTCACCACGGCGCACGGCCTGATCATGATCTTCTTCATGGTCATGCCGGCGATGATCGGCGGCTTCGGCAACTGGTTCGTACCCCTGATGATCGGGGCGCCCGACATGGCGTTCCCGCGGATGAACAACATCAGCTTCTGGCTGCTCGTCGCGTCCTGGGTGCTGCTCTTGACCTCGGCCTTCGTCGACGGCGGACCGGGCCAGGGCTTCGGCGGCGGATGGACGCTCTATCCGCCCCTGTCGACCATCGGCCACACCGGTCCGGCCATGGACTGCGCCATCCTCTCGGTGCACCTGGCCGGCGCCTCGTCGATCCTCGGCGCCATCAACTTCATCACCACCATCTTCAACATGCGCGCGCCGGGGATGACCATCCACCGCATGCCGCTGTTCGTGTGGTCGATCCTGGTCACCGTCTTCCTGCTGCTGCTGTCGCTGCCGGTGCTCGCCGGCGCCATCACCATGCTGCTGACGGACCGCAACTTCGGCACCCACTTCTTCGACCCGGCCGGCGGCGGCGACCCGCTGATGTTCCAGCACCTGTTCTGGTTCTTCGGCCACCCGGAAGTGTACATCCTGATCCTGCCGGGCTTCGGCATCATCAGCCACATCGTCTCGACGTTCTCGAAGAAGCCCGTGTTCGGCTACCTCGCGATGGCCTACGCCATGGTCGCGATCGGCTTCCTCGGCTTCATCGTCTGGGCCCACCACATGTACACGGTCGGCATGCCGGTCGACCTGCAGGCCTACTTCGTGGCCGCCACCATGGTCATCGCCGTGCCCACCGGCGTGAAGATCTTCTCCTGGATCGCCACGATGTGGGGCGGCTCCATCGAGTTCAAGACGCCGATGCTGTTCGCGATCGGCTTCATCTTCCTGTTCACCATCGGCGGCGTCACCGGCGTCGTCCTGGCCAACGCCAGCATCGACTACTCGATCCACGACACCTACTACGTGATCGCGCACTTCCACTACGTGCTCAGCCTGGGCGCGGTGTTCGCGATCTTCGGCGGGTTCTACTACTGGTTCGAGAAGATGTGGGGCGTGCGCTACAACGAGGGCCTCGGCGCGCTGCACTTCTGGATCATGTTCGTCGGCGTGAACGTGATCTTCTTCCCGCAGCACTTCCTGGGCCTGCAGGGGATGCCGCGCCGGACGCTCGACTACCCCGAGGCGTTCGCCTTCTGGAACAAGGTCTCGTCGATCGGCTACGCCATCACCCTGGTCGGCCTCGTGGTCTTCATCGTGATGCTGCTCGAGGCGGCCGTCCGCCGCCGCGCGGCCCGCGCCAACCCGTGGGGCGAAGGCGCCACGACGCTGGAGTGGACCCTGCCGTCGCCGCCGCCGTTCCACCAGTTCAACGAGCTGCCGGTCATCCACGCCGACAGCCACTGATCCTCGTAACCCAGGACCCCGCTTAGGCGGGGACGCCATGAGCCAGAACGCCACCCTCACCGTTCCTGCCAGCCGCGCTCCCGCGCGCTGGCAGGACTACGTCCTGCTGCTGAAGCCGCGGGTGATGAGCCTGGTGGTGTTCACGGCGCTGACCGGCCTCGTCTGCGCCCGCACGCCGATCAACCCGGTCATGGCGGCGATCGCCATCCTGTGCATCGCCGTGGGCGCCGGGGCCTCGGCCGCGCTGAACATGTGGTACGACGCCGACATCGACGCGCGCATGCGGCGCACGCGCGGTCGGCCGGTGCCGGCGGGCCGGGTCCAGGGGGCCGACGCCCTGGCCATGGGCATGACCCTGTCGCTGTTCTCCGTCGGGCTGATGGGCCTGGCGCTGAATTGGCTGGCGGCGGGGCTCCTGGCCTTCACCATCGTCTTCTACGCCGTGGTCTACACGATGTGGCTGAAGCGCTCGACGCCGCAGAACATCGTCATCGGCGGCCTCGCCGGGGCGCTGCCGCCCGTGGTCGGCTGGGCCGCCGCCAGCGGGACGGCGCCGCTGAACGCCTGGCTGCTGGTGGCGATCATCTTCCTGTGGACGCCGCCGCACTTCTGGGCGCTGTCGCTCTACACCAGCGAGGACTACGCCAAGGCCGGCGTGCCGATGATGCCGGTGGTCAAGGGCGCGGCCTCGACCCGCCGCCAGATCCTGGCCTACAGCCTCGTGCTCGTGCCGACCTGCCTGGCCCCGGCGTTCACCGGCCTGGGCGGCCTGGCCTATCTCGCGGTCGCCGCCCTCGGCGGGGCGCTGTTCATCGTCCTGGCGATCCGCCTGGCCTTCAGCCACGCCGGCGAAGCGGCCGGCGAGCGCGAGCGCGACGAGGCCCTCTACGACGTCAAGGCCGGGGCCAAGGCGGCGCGCAACCTGTTCGCCTTCTCGATCCTCTACCTGTTCGGCCTGTTCGCGGCCCTGCTGACCGAGCGCATCGCCGGCGCGACGCCGCTGGAGTGGCGCTGGTGAGCGACCCGCGCGCCGAGAGCGAAGCCGACGCCCGCGCCCGCCGCGGCCGGTCGATCGCCATCGCCCTGGGCTTGGCGGCGTTCGTGGCGATCGTGTTCGTGGTCACCATCATCAAGATGTCCAGCCATGGCCAAGTCTAGCGCCGCCAGCAGGAACGCCCGCCTCGCGCTGATCTGCGCGGCCGTGTTCGTGGGCATGGTCGGCGCGGCCTTCGCCTCGGTGCCGCTTTACCGCAAGTTCTGCGCCGCCACCGGCTTCAACGGCACGGTGCGCCGGGCCGAGGCCGCCTCGGGCGTGGTCTCGAACCAGACCGTGGTCGTGAACTTCGACACCAACGTCAACGGCCTGCCGTGGAAGTTCGAAGCGGCGCAGGGCGCCCAGACGGTGCGCCTGGGTGAGAGCAAGCTGGCCTTCTTCCGCGCCACCAACGTCGGCAAGGTCCCGGTGACCGGGCGCTCGCTGTACAACGTGCTGCCGGAGACGGCGGGGCCCTACTTCTCGAAGCTGGAATGCTTCTGCTTCAAGAACCAGACGATCATGCCCGGCCAGACGGTCGAGTTCCCGGTCGTCTACTACGTCGACCCGCGTTTCGCGCAGGACCGCGACAACAAGGGCCAGCAGATCACCCTGTCGTACACCTTCTTCCCGGCTACGGATCAGTCCGCCGCGAAGGCCGCCCAGGCCGCCGCTGCGGCGTCGTCCGCAAAGCCGGGAGCCGGGGCGAACGGACGCGCCGAAACGGGCGCCGTCGCAGCCGCCCAGGGCCTTGGCGGACGGCGGCAGGCAAGGCTATAGCACCACCAATTCATTGAGGGATCGGACCGCCCGGCGGGCGGCTTCGGGGGACAGAGAGGCAGACAAGAACGCGACATGGCCCACGACGGCGTCAAGCACGACTATCACCTGGTGAACCCCAGCCCCTGGCCGCTGGTGGGCTCCCTGGCCGCCATCATCCTGGCCTGGGGCCTGGTCGGCGGGCTGAAGGGCATCCTGTTCATCCCCAAGGGCAACTGGTGGGCCCTCGCCCTCGGCTTCGTCGGCGTCTTCTGGACGATGATCGGCTGGTGGGCGGACGTGGTGAAGGAAGCCAACGCCGGCGACCACACGCCGGTCGTCTCGCTGGGCCTGCGCTACGGCATGATCCTGTTCATCGCCTCCGAGGTGATGTTCTTCGTCGCCTGGTTCTGGATCTTCTTCGAGATGGCGCTGTTCCACCACGTGCGGACGGCCTCCCCGCTCGATGACGTGCGTTCCGCCTGGGCCTCCTGGCCGCCCAAGGGCGTGGAGACGGTCCCGGCCTTCCACCTGCCGCTGATCAACACCCTGACGCTGCTGCTGTCGGGCACCACGGTCACCTGGGCGCACCACGCGCTGCAGACCGGCGACCGCAAGGGCGCCACCTATGGCCTGGCCCTCACCATCGCGCTCGGCGTGCTGTTCACCTCGATCCAGGCCTACGAGTACCACCACATCCTGTCGGAAAAGCTGTTCTACGGCCCCGAGGCGGCGAACGCCGGCCTCTACGGCTCGGCCTTCTTCATGGCCACCGGCTTCCACGGCTTCCACGTCATCGTGGGCTCGATTTTCCTGACCGTGTGCCTGATCCGGCTGATGAACGGCGGCTTCACGCCGCAGAAGCACTTCGGCTTCGAAGCGGCCGCCTGGTACTGGCACTTCGTCGACGTGGTCTGGCTGTTCCTGTTCACGTTCCTGTACGTGATCTTCGGGGCGGGCTGGGGCCATTGACCCCGGCCCCGGGGGTCAATCCGTTCATCGCCGGCGCCCTCGGGCGCTGCCCCAACTGCGGCAAGGGACGTCTCTTTCAGGGTTTCCTGAAAGTGGCGTCCCGCTGCGAGTCCTGCGGCTTCGACCTGGCCAAGGCCGACAGCGGCGACGGGCCCGCGGTGTTCGTGATCATCGTCGCCGGCTTCCTGGTCGCCTTTTCCGCGCTCTTCGTCGAGATCGCCTACGAGCCGCCCATCTGGCTGCTGCTGGTCGTGTTCCTGCCCCTCGCGGCGATCGTGTGCCTGGGCCTGCTGCGGCCCATGAAAGGGCTGATGCTGGCCGCGCAGTTCGTCAACAGGGCCTCGGAAGCCGGCCGGGATGCCCTCTGAGCGCTTCCGCTTCCCTGTCGGCCTGACCCTTGCCGCCCTCGCCGGCGTCGCCATCCTCTGTGGCCTCGGCGTCTGGCAGGTGCAGCGCCTGGCCTGGAAGACCCAGCTGCTGGCCCGCATCGACGCCCTGCAGAAAGCCCCGGCCCAGCCCCTGGGCCCGGTGCTCGAGCGCGCGCGGCGCGGGGAGGACGTCGACTTCACGCGGGTCGCCTTCGCCTGCGCGCCGTCCGCGGCGCCGGCTCGGCGTGTCTTCCTCTACGCCGTCAACGCCGGCGCCATCGCCTGGCGGCCGGTCTCGCCCTGCCGCATCGCGGCCGGCGGCTACGACCGCATCGCCGTCGACCGCGGCGTGATCGCGGGCGGCGACGCCATGACCGGCCCGCCCGCGCTCGACGTCGCCCC
>DASZQQ010000036.1:0-5475 GCA_035549595.1 Caulobacteraceae bacterium | reverse complement strand
CCCCACGCGGGAGAAGGTGTCGCCGCAGGCGACGGATGAGGGGGCTCCCTGGCCTCTCAGCGCGTGCCGAGGCCGACCAAGGCGCTGATTTTGCGGCAGACCTCTTTGCCAAGCCGCAGGCCCGCTGGGCGGCAGGCGCCGGAGGGCCCCCTCATCCGACGGCTTTGCCGCCACCTTCTCCCGCGTGGGGAGAAGGGACGCCAGAGGTCATCCGATCCTGTCCTGCAGGCAACAGACGCATGAAGGGGAGGGGCGAACTCAGAGCCCCGACAGGTGGTCGGCCAGGTCGTGGTCGGGGGTCTTGATCAGGTCCTTGTGCAGCTCGCCCTCGATGCGGACGCCCTCGCCGATGGCCTCGCGCAGGGAGCCGATCAGGCGGGGCGGGGCCACCAGGACGACGCCGCGCCGGCCGGCCGCGGCCTTGGCCGCCTCGTGCGCGACGTCGCGCACGAAGGACTCCTTCGCGCGCCGCTCGTAGTCGGTGTCGGCGGGACCGACCCCACGCCGGGCGGGCGACAGGCTCTCCTGGCTGCGCCCCTGCGGGCTGCCGCCACCCAGCTCCTCGCGCAGGGTGTCGAGGGCCTGCGAGCCGTCGATCTCGCGCAGGGTGACGAAATCGCCGCTGGTCGGCGAACGCTCCACGAACCGGGCGTGGGCGCCGTCGGCGAGGATGTAGAGGACGTCTCGGGTCATGGCGCGGTCTCCGGATGCGCCACCCTTTTAAGGCGGCGGGCGCCGGGCCGGCCTTGAGATGGCTCAAGGCGCCGTCCCGTCGGTCCTTTCATCTTACACGCAAAGGAGAGGTTCCATGCGCTATGCGTCCCTGGTCGCCATCGTGTCGGGCACGCCCGACGACGAGGCCGTGATCGTCCAGACCTGCGAACTCGTCCGCCGGCATGCGGCCCGCGCGCGAATCCTGGTGGCCGTGCCGACGATGGTGAAGGCGGCGGCCCCGGTCGGCATCGGCAGCGGCCTGTTGGCGGCCCAGGCCTGGACGGCGCTGGACGACAGCCGCCGGCGCGTGGTCGAGCACGTCCGTGGCCTGGCCGCCGAACACACGGCCCGGCTCGGGCTTGCGGCGGCCAGCCCCGGAGAGACGGCGCCGGTCACCATCGCGGCCGAGGCGGCGACGCCCTGGCTCGGCCTGCAGCAGGAGCTGCCGCTCGCCGACCTCGTGATCATCGGCCGGTCGAGCGCGCGGGGCGACGGTCCCTGGACGGGGGTGCTTTCCGACGTGCTGATGACCGCGCGCGCGCCGGTCCTGGTGGTGCGCGACGATCGCCCGGTGTTGGGGCAGCCTGTCGCGATCGCCTGGGACGGCAGCCTGGAAGCCGGCCGCGCAGTTCGCGCCGCCCTGCCGCTGCTGGCCGAGGCGCCGGCGGTGATCGTGCTGCAGGATCCCGACGAACTGGGCGACGCCGCCGGCGCGGTCGATCCCGAGCGGCTGACCGCCTACCTCGATGGCCATGGCGTGAAGCCGGTGAAGACCGTGCGCACCGCCGGCGCCCACGCGGGCCCGGCCCTCGTGCAAGGTGCGGTGGACGCAGGCGCCGCGGTCCTCGTGGCCGGCGCCTATGGCCACGCCCGGCTGCGCGAGGCGGTCCTGGGCGGCGCGACCCGGACGTTCCTCGAGGCGCCCAAGGGACCGCATCTGCTGCTCTGCCATTGAGGCGGGCGGCCGGCGGCGCCTGAGTCACGGGCAGGTCCAGAGCGGTTCTGCTCAAACCTTCGTGAATTCGGCCTCCGCGAGCGCCCGGAATTGACGCGCGCTATGAATTGGGGCGGGCGCGCTGCTAGGATCGTCTCCGGCGCCCTGGCCAAGATCGAACGGCGCTCGCCGAGTTGACGTGCATCAACGCGGCCCGCCCGGCGCGGTGGTGAACAGGGTAAGCGCCCGCGGAATGCGGCGCGCCTGGATCGGTGGTGAGCGCGGTGACCATGGACACGATCACGTTCAACGTCGTCAGGGACCGGCACGGCTGGACCGTCTGCCGGGGCGAGCAGATGCGCACGCCGTTTCGATCCCGCGAGTGCGCCATCCGCGAGGCCAACTGCCTGGCCGACGCGATCCGCAGCCACGGCCTGATCGCCGAGGTGGTTGTCGAAGGCGCCGAGCCATGCGAGGCCGCCGAGGGCCTGCGCGGCCTTTCCGCGGCGCGGCTGAACGCCCTGGTCGAGCGAAGCCTGGCCCGGTCGAAGTGACGACGTGATCCTTCCGCCCAACTGAACCCTTGCCCATGCGCGGCGACACGGACGCCATCGGGCGCACAGGCGAGGGGGCGGGCGCCCAGGCGTCGCCGAGCCGGCGAGGGTTCGGGCGAAGCGCCGGTCCGCTGTGGGACGACGGCAGCCCGATCCGGGAAGAGCTGCTCAGCCTCGAGCGGCTGGAGGAATACGCCCGCGAACTGGCGCACGCGCACGCGGTGCTGCCCGACCATGCCAGGGGCGCGCCGCTCTCCCGACGCCTGAAGGACAACGAGGCGGTCCTGGTGGAGTCCTACCGGGACGTGGTCGCGGCGATCGACGCGGGCGCGCCGATCACGCCGGCGGCGGAGTGGCTGGTCGACAACTTCCACATCGTCGAGAAGCAGATCCGCGAGATCCGGCTGGACCTGCCGCCCGGCTTCTACCGCCAGCTGCCCAAGCTGGCGAACGGGCCCTTCCACGGCTATCCGCGCGTCTTCGGCGTGGCCTGGGCCTTCGTCGCCCACACCGACAGCCTGTTCGAGCCCGACGCCCTGCAGCGCTTCCTGCGCGCCTATCAGCAGGTGCAGCCCCTGACCATCGGCGAGCTGTGGGCCGTGGCGATCACGCTGAGGATCGTGCTGGTCGAGAACCTGCGCCGCATCGCCAGGCGCGTCACCGACAGCCGCGCCGCCCGGCGCGAGGCGGACCTGGTCGCCGACCGTCTGCTGGGGGTCGGCGGGGCCGAGCCGGAGCCGGCGCCCGAGGTCCTGCCCACCCTGACGCGGGGGGCCTATCCGGACGCCTTCCTGGTCCAGCTGGTTCATCGGCTGCGCGACCAGGACCCCAGCGTCGCGCCGGCGCTGGAGTGGCTGGACCGCCAGGCGGCCACGCGCGGCTTCACCCCCGACGACGTGGTGCGCGAGGAGCACCAGCGCCAGGTCGCCGGCAGCGTCACCGTGCGCAACATCATCACCAGCATGCGCCTGATCTCGGACGTCGACTGGACGGTGCTGTTCGAGAAGGTGAGCCTCGTCGACGACGTGCTGGCCGGCAACGGCGGCTTCCGCGACATGGATTTCCCGACGCGCAACCTCTACCGCACCGCGGTCGAGGAGCTGGCGCGCGGCTCGCCGCTCTCCGAGCTGGAGGTCGCCGAAGCCGCGGTGGCCGCGGCCGTCGAAGCCGCCGCCGATCCCCGAAGGGCGGACGCCGGCTATCATCTGATCGCAGCCGGCCGGCGGGCGTTCGAGGCTCGCGTCGGCTATCGGGCGCCGATGTCGCAGCGGCCGTCGCGGCTCTACCGCGCGCTCGGCATCGGCGGCTACGTCGGCGCCGGCGCCCTGGTCGCCGCCCTGCTGCTGGCCGTGCCGGTCGCCATCACCGGCTCCGCCGGGCTGGCGCCGCCCTGGCTGTGGCTGCTGGGCGTCCTCGGCTTGATCCCGGCGATCGACGTCGCCGTCGCCCTGGTCAATCACCTAGTCACCCGCGGCTACCGCGCCACCCTGCTGCCGGCGCTGGACCTGCAGGGGGGCGTGCCGGCGTCTCTGCGCACCCTGGTCGCGGTGCCGACCCTGCTGAGCTCGAAGGCCGCGATCGACGAGCTGGTCGAGCGGCTGGAGATCCACTTCCTGTCCAGCCCGCCGGGCGACGTCCACTTCGCCCTGCTGACCGACTGGGTCGACGCCGACGCCGAGCATGTCGAAGCGGACGAGGCCCTTCTGGCGGCCGCGCGCGAGGGCGTGGCGCGCCTGAACGCGCTGCACGGGCCGGCGCCGGCGGGGGACCGGTTCCTGCTGCTGCATCGGCGGCGGGTCTGGAACGAGGGCGAGCGCCGCTGGCTGGGCTGGGAGCGCAAGCGTGGCAAGCTGGCCGAACTGAACCGGCTGCTGCGCGGCGACCGCGCGACGACCTATGTCGACCCGCCGCTGCTGCCGGACGGCGTCCGCTACGTGGTCACGCTGGACAGCGACACGCGGCTGCCGCGCGAGACCCTGGGCCGTCTGGTCGGCAAGATGGCCCATCCGCTGAACCGCCCGCGCCTCGACCCGGTCAGCGGGCGGGTGGTCGAGGGCTACGCCATCCTCCAGCCGCGGGTGACCCCGGCGCTGCCCGTGGGCCGCGAGGGCTCTCTGTTCCTGAAGGTGTTCTCGCGCGCCACCGGCATCGACCCCTACGCCGCGGCCGTTTCGGACGTCTACCAGGACCTGTTCGGCGAAGGCTCGTTCACCGGCAAGGGCATCTACGACGTGGACGCCTTCGAGGCCGCCCTGGCGGGCCGGGTTCCGGAGTCGACGCTGCTCAGCCACGACCTGTTCGAGGGGATCTTCGCCAGGGCGGGCCTGGCCTCGGACGTCGAGGTGGTGGAGGACTTCCCGGCCCGCTACGACGTCGCCGCCCTGCGCCACCACCGCTGGGTGCGCGGCGACTGGCAGCTGCTGCCCTGGATCCTCGGGCGCGGCCCCGAGCGGGCCGCCAGGCGCGACGGCGGCGTGCCGGCGATCGGCCGCTGGAAGATGCTCGACAACCTGCGCCGGTCGGTCTCGCCGCCGACCATGCTGGCGGTCCTGGCGGCGGCCTGGGCGCTGGGGCCCGCGGACGCGGCGGTGTGGACGCTCTACGTCCTGGCGACCATGGTCGTGCCGCCGCTGATCCCCCTGGCCGCGGACGTGGTCCCGCGGCCTGGCGTGACGCTGCGCAGCCACCTTCGCGCGCTCAGGATCGAACTGGAGCTGGCCGGGCTGCAGGTGCTGCTGATGCTGGTGTTCCTGGCGCACCAGGCTTGGCTGATGGGCGACGCCATCGCGCGCACCCTCGTCAGGCTGTTCGTCACGCGCCGCCACCTGCTGCAGTGGGTCCCGTCCGCCCAGGCCGCGTTCGGGCGCCGGGACGGCGTTGCGCCCTATCTGGCGGGCATGGCCGGCGCGCCGCTCCTGGGCCTGGCGGTGCTGGCGCTCGACTGGGTGTTCGGCCGCGGCGGCCAGTGGCTGGCCGCGCCGTTCGCCCTGGCCTGGATCGTCTCTCCCGTGGTCGCCTACCGCGCCAGCCAGTCGCCCAGGACCCTCGGGCGGCGGACCCTGGAGGCCGAGGACGCCCGCAGCCTCAGGCTCATCGCCCGGCGCACGTGGCGCTTCTTCGAGACGTTCGTGACGGCGGAAGAGCACATGCTGCCGCCGGACAACTTCCAGGCCTCGCCGAACCCGGTGGTCGCCCACCGCACCTCGCCGACCAACATCGGCCTCTACCTCCTGTCCACCGCCTGCGCCCGCGACCTCGGCTGGATCGCCACGC
>DASZQQ010000035.1:0-6614 GCA_035549595.1 Caulobacteraceae bacterium | reverse complement strand
CGCCCTGTGGCTCGCGTGGCGGCGCCTGGCCAGCGAGCCGGCGCGGCCCGACGCGGCCGGCGCGTCCTGACCGCTGGAGCGCCGCGGCCCTTCGGGCCATGATGCCTCCACAACGAAGGGGAGGACGCCCGCGATGACCGCCGCCGTGAACCGCCAGATCCTGCTGGCCGAGCTGCCGGGCAAGGACCGCCTGGCGCCGCACCACTTCCGCCTCACCGAGGGCCCCGTGCCGATCCCTGCCGAGGGCGAGGTCCTGCTGCGCGCGCGCTACGTCTCGCTGGACGCGGCCAACCGGGCCTGGATGCAGGGCGCGACCTACCGCTCGGCGTTGAGCTCCGGCCAGGTGATGGCGGGCGGCGCCCTGGCCGAGGTGGTGGACTCGCGCAGCCCGAACCTGAAGCCGGGCGACCTCGTCTTCGCCGACATGGGCTGGCAGGAGTACGCCGCCCTGCCGGGCAAGCGGCTGGAGCCGCTGCCGAAGCTCGAGCCGATGACGCACCTGCTGAGCGTCTACGGCGTGGCGGGCCTGACGGCCTATTTCGGCCTCCTGAAGTGCGGCCGGCCGCAGGCGGGGGACACCGTGGTCGTCTCCGCCGCCGCCGGCTCGGTGGGCTCGATCGTCGGCCAGATCGCGAAGATCAAGGGCTGCCGCGTGGTCGGCATCGCCGGCGGCCAGGCCAAGGGCGCCCTCCTGGTGCGCGACTTCGGCTTCGACCAGGTGGTCGACTACAAGGCCGGCAACCTGCGCCGCGCCCTCTCCGAGGCCTGCCCGGACGGCATCGACGTCTATTTCGACAACGTCGGCGGCGACATCTTCGAGGCGGCGCTGTTCAACATGAAGAACCACGGCCGCATCGCCTGCTGCGGCGCCCTCTCGCAGTATGACGGCGCCCCGCCGCCCACAGGCCCGCGCGGCGTTCCCGGCCTCATCGTCACCAGGCGCCTGACCCTGCAGGGCTTCGTGGTGATGGACTATGCCGCCGAGAACCCCACGGCCCTGGCCGACCTGCAGGGCTGGGTCGCCAGCGGCCGGCTGAAGGTGGCCGAGGACGTCATCGACGGCCTGGAGAACCTGCCGGACGCCCTCGTCGGCCTGCTGGCCGGCGAGAACGTCGGCAAGCGGATGGTGAAGGTGGCCTGAGCCGCATATCGACGTTCGCCATCGAACGAAGCTAGGCTGGCGGCCGGAGGCGCCGTGCATATTCTCGAAGCCTTGAGGGCGACCGCCGCGCGGACGCCGGGCAAGCTGGCCATCGCCTACAATGGCCGCGCCGTCTCGTACGGCGACTTCTGGCGCATGATCTGCGCCGCCGCCGGTTCGCTGCGCCCCCACCTTCCGGAGCGCGGGCTGGCCCTGATCGCCGTGGTCGACAGCCTCGAGGGCTGGATTCTGCTGCTCGCGCTGCGGGCCCTGGGCCTCGACACCGCTGTGGTGCGCGACGGCCCCCAGGCCGCCCTGTTCCAGGGGCTCGCCGCGGCCTGCCTCGTCACGCTGCGCGGAGAGCACTGGCCCGACCTGGCGGCGCCCGCGGGCGTCTTGCGCCTGGAGGTGACGGCGCCGTCCGCAGCCTCCCTGCCGGCCGAAGCGCCGCCGCTCGAGATCGCCGATCCGCCGGGCGACGGGGCGGTGCTGACCTCGGGAACGACCGGGCGCCCCAAGATCGTGCTCTCGCGGGGCCGCGCGCGGACCGAGATCCTTCTCGAGCGCAACCGCCGCTACGAGGCGCTCGGGGAAGGCTTCAGCCCGATGGGCGAGGCTTCGGTCCTGGCGATGCTGGACTTCGGCCTGCACACCGCCGCCGGCCAGTCGCAGCCGATGTTCGTGTGGGCGCTAGGCGGCGCGGTCGTCATGCAGCAGGGCCAGGACTTCCAGACGGCGCTCGCCTGGCCGGGCCTGACCCACGCCCTGGCGACGCCCTGGGCCCTGATCAGGCTGGTCAGACTGCCCGAGGACGCCTTTCCGTTCCGGCCCGACCTGCAGCTGACGATCATCGCCGGCGCCGTGACCCCCTCGCTGATCCGCCAGGTGCAGGCGCGCCTGACGCCCAGGATCCTCGTCAACCTCTCGTCCACCGAGGCCGGCGGCTGGGCGCGCACCATCGTACGCACCGACGAGGACCTGACCTGGTACCAGCTGGACCCCAGCCGCCGGGTCGAGGTGGTCGACGACGCCGGCCGCCCGCTCGGCCCTGGACAGCTGGGACGCGTGCGCGTGGCGCGGCGCGACGACGGCGAGCGCCGCTACATCGGCGGAGATGGCGGGGCCGGCGCGATCTTCGACGGCGGCTGGTTCTATCCCGGCGACCTCGGCGTGCTCGACGGCCGCGGTCGCCTGGCCCTCCACGGCCGCGACTCTGACGTGATCCACATCGACGGCGACAAGTATCCCGCCGGCCCGTGGGAACAGGCGATCCAGGATCGCCTCGGCTGCGCGGGCGTGTGCCTGCTGTCGGGCCGCTTCCAGGGCGAGGCCGAGACGCTGCACCTGTTCATCCAGCCGGCCGGCCCGATCACGGCGGACGCCCTGCAGCAGACCCTGCAGGAGACCCTCTCGGGCTTCCCCAGCGTTCATGTCCATCGCGTGGACAGCCTGCCGCGCACGTCGATGGGCAAGGTCCGCCGCTTCGTCCTGGCCCAGGCCCTGCACGAAGGCCGGCTTCACCTCTAGACGGGGCTCAGCGCCAGGTGACCGGCGCCCTGGGCGCCGCGGGCAGGGCGAAGGCCTCGGGCTCGTCCACCGTGCGGCGGAAGAAGCCGGCGATCATCGCCATCAGCATCGGCCGCATCTCCGGGTGGTTGGCGAAGCCGTGCGGCAGGCCGGCGAAGACGTGCACGTCGGCCCGCCCTCCGGCGCCGCGCAGGGCCTCGGCGAAGCGGTGCGTGGCGCTGACCGGCACCACCTTGTCGGCGTCGCCGTGCAGCAGCATCACCGGCGGGAAGTCGGCCGAGACGTGGGTGATCGGGCTGGCCAACGCCGCGACCTCGTCCGAAACGCCGGCCCCTTGGAGCGCGCGGGCCGAGGTGCCGCCCGAGGGCCGGTCCTCGCCGCGGTAGAGCAGCACCGGCGGATAGACCGCCACCACCGCCGCGGCGTGGGCGCCGACGCCGCCGTCGCCTTCGGGCGGATCGAGCCGGTCGTCGTCCGCCGTCCCGGCCGCCAGCAGCACCAGGTGGGCGCCGGCCGAATGGCCCTGCAGCACCAGCTTCTCGGGATCGAAGCCGAGCTCGGCCGCCCGGCCGCGGGCGTAGCGGATGGCGCGCTTGACGTCGTGGATCTGCGCCGGCCAGGGCGCCTCAGGCGTCAGGCGGTACTCCGGCACGAACACCGTGAAGCCCCGGGCCGCCAGCTCGCGCGCGTGCGGCTCGAGCATGGCCTTGGAGCCCTGCACCCAGCCGCCGCCGTGCACCAGCACCGCCGCCGCCCCGCGCCGGGCCTCACCGGCCGGCTCGTAGAGGTCCAGGCGCAGCGGCCGGTCGCCCGCGTCGCCGAACACCACGTCCCTGGTCGCGTTCACCCCGTCCATGGCCAACCCGCCTCCCCGCGTTGAAACCGTCATCGCCATGGGCCTACGATCGGGCCGCGATTTCAAGCGCCGGCGCGAAGGCCGGCGCCTTAGAGCCATTTCAGGGAGACGATTGCCATGGACTACCGTCGGTTGGGGACGAGCGGGCTGAAGGTCAGCGAGATCGGCCTGGGCTGCAACAACTTCGGCATGAGGCTGGACCAGGCGGGCACGACCGCGGTGGTGAACGCCTGCCTCGACGAGGGGATCACCTTCTTCGACACCGCCGACGTCTACGGGGCCTCGAAGTCCGAGACGATGCTGGGCGAGGCGCTGAACGGCAAGCGCCACGAGGTGGTGCTGGCGACCAAGTTCGCCAGCCCCATGGGTCCGGGACCCGACCAGAGGGGCGGCTCGCGCCGCTACGTCATGAACGCGGTCGAGGCGAGCCTGAAGCGGCTGAAGACGGACTACATCGACCTCTACCAGATGCACCGGCCCGACCCGGACACGCCGATCGAGGAGACGCTGGGCGCCCTCGACGACCTCGTCACCCAGGGCAAGGTCCGCTACATCGGCAACTCCAACTTCAGCGGCTGGCAGATCGCCGACGCCGACTGGATCGCCCGCGACGCGCACATGAACCGCTTCGTCTCGGCGCAGAACAACTACAGCCTCTTGGAGCGGCGCATCGAGCACGAAGTGCTGCCGGCGTGCGAGCGCTTCGGCCTCGGCATGCTGCCGTTCTTCCCGCTGGCCTCGGGCCTGCTGACCGGCAAGTACCGGCGCGGCGAGGCCCCGCCCGAGGGCACCCGCCTGGCCGCCTGGGGCCCGCGCGGGGCGCAGGCTCTGAACGAGAAGAACTTCGACAAGGTCGAGGCGCTGACGGCGTGGGCGCAGGAGCGCGGACACACCATGCTCGAGCTCGCCTTTGCCTGGCTGCTCGGCCACGGCGCCGTCTCGTCGGTGATCGCCGGGGCCACGAGGCCCGAGCAGGTCAAGGCCAACGCCGCCACCGCCGCCTGGAAGCTGACCCCCGAAGAGGTCGCCGAGGTCACAGCGTTGGTGGCGTGAAGTCCCTTCCTCCCCTTCCCCCGCACCTCGAACCACGAACCCACACGAAAGGACACGAAAGCGTTGCGGTCATGTCGGCCGCGCCGCGGCGCGGCGCCGTCGCAGGGAAATGGACCACGAACCACACGAACCACACGAACGGGGTCCGCCGGCGGCGACGCTGCGGCTTCGGGCGGAGGGGCGCTCGTTCGTGTGGTTCGTGTGGTTCGTGGACAGGTCCTAAGCGCCGGCGGTGGGCGCAGGCGCACCCTGCTCGCTTCGCGGGCTTTCCATCCCCACCAAGGTGAAGGAGGGCGTCGCCCTTGATCCAGCGCAAGGCGGCGCGGGCGGCGCGCCGCAGCATCGCTCGCGACCCCGAAGACACCTGGAGCGTGGGACGATGGAAGACCTGGGCGTGATCACCCGTCAGGGCGACGTGTACGAGGCGAGGCTCGAGCGCGAGTTCGAGCACGGGCCGCAGGAAATCTGGGCCGAGCTGACCGACCCCGAGAAGCTGCCGCAATGGCTGGCGCCAGGCAGCATCGAGCTGAAGGTCGGCGGCCGCGCGCGGCTGGACTTCGTCGACAGTGGCATCGTCATCGACAGCGAGGTGACCGCCTGCGAGCCCCTGCGCGTGCTGGAGTACGCATGGAGCAAGCCGGGCGACGCGGTGCGGCCGGTGCGCTGGGAGCTGGAGCCGGGCGCGGAGACCACGAAGCTGTCGCTGATCCTCGGCCTGCCCGCCGGCGAGGACGTGGCCCGCAGCTGCGCCGGCTGGGAGGCGCACCTGGAGATGCTGGCCGCCGCCCTGGAAGGGGTGCCGATCAAGTTCCCGTTCGAACGCTTCAAGGCCACCCGAGAGGCCTACAAGGCCCAGGTCGCCTGAACAGTCAGGCGGAGCGCCGCCACGCGGGCGCCGCCGCCGCGTCCGACGAGCTCTCCACCCGGCGGGTCTCGGCGCCCAGCTGGAAGCGCGCGACGAGGTCGCCCAGGGCCTCGGCCTCCCGGCGCAGCTTCTGAGCCGCGGACGCCGAGGTCTCGACCATGGCGGCGTTCTGCTGGGTGGTCTGGTCCATCTGGTTGACGGCCGTGTTCACCTGGCCGAGGCCGGTCGCCTGCTCGGCCGCCGAGGCGGCGATGCCGGCCACCAGGCCGTCGATGGAGGCGACGTGGGCGATGATCCGCCCCAGCGCCTCGCCCGTCTCGCCGACCAGGGCGACGCCGCGCCCTACTTCGGCCCCGGATTCGCCGATCAGGCTCTTGATCTGCCGCGCCGCGTCGGCCGAGCGCTGCGCCAGGGCCCGCACCTCGGAGGCCACCACCGCGAAGCCGCGGCCCGCCTCCCCGGCCCGCGCCGCCTCGACGCCGGCGTTCAGGGCCAGGAGGTTGGTCTGGAAGGCGATCTCGTCGATCACGCCGATGATCTGGCCGATCTCGCGCGAGGAGGCCTGGATGCGGTCCATCGCCGCCACCGCCTGGCCGACGACGCCGTCCGAGCGTTCGGCCTCGGCCTTGGCGCCCGACACCTTGCGGCTGGCCTCGGCCGCGCCCTCGGCGGTGTTGCGCACGGTCGCCGTGATCTGGTCGAGGGCCGCGGCGGTCTCCTCGAGGCTCGCGGCCTGCTGTTCGGTCCGCCGCGAGAGCTGGTCCGAGGCCTGGCTGATCTCGGCGGCCCCGGAGCGGACGCTGAGGGCGTTGCCGGCGATGGCGCCGAGGGCCTCGTGCAGGGTCCCGGCGGCGGCGTTGTAGTCGTCGCGCAGCTTGCGGTACTGGCCCGGGAAGTCGCCCGAGAGGCGCCAGGCGAGGTCGCCGGCCGACAGCTTGGCCAGGGCGTCGCCCAGAGCCTGGACGACGTACGACTGGTCGCGCGCGGCCTCGGCCTGCGCGGCCTCGTGGCGCGCCCGCTCCTCCTCCAGGGCGGTGACGTCGGTGGCGAACTTGACCACCTTGAAGGGCTGGCCGTCAGGCCCGATCAGCGGACTGTACGAGGCCTGGATCCAGACCGTGCGCCCGCCCTTGCCGACCCGCCGGAACTTCTCGGCGATGAACTCGCCGGCG
>DASZQQ010000034.1:0-14155 GCA_035549595.1 Caulobacteraceae bacterium | reverse complement strand
ATCACGGAGGCGGTTCCGGCGGCGGCTACGGCGGGGGCGGCGGCGGCGGCTCAGGCTATGGCGACCACGGCGGCGGCTACGGCGGCGGCGGTGGCGGGGGCGGTGGAGGAGATGGCGACCGCGGCGACCGCGGCGGCTACGGCGGCGGCGGCGGTGGCGGCGGTGGCGGCGGCGGTGGTGGTGGTGGATATGGCGACCGCGGCGGCTACGGCGGCGGCGAGCATGGCGACCGGAACGGCTATGGCGGCCGGGACAGCGACCGGGACCATGGCGGCCGCGGCAGCGACCGCCACGGCGACGGCTACACCTTCCACGGCCAGTGGCGGCCGCGGGTCCACGCCGACCGCTACCGGTTCCCGCCCGACTACAGCTATCGCTTCTATCGCCGCGGCGACCTGCTGCCGCCAGCCTTCCTGATCGACAGCTGGTTCATCTACGACTTCCTGGCGCTGGGCCTGGCCGAGCCGCCGTACGGAGATCGCTGGGTGCGCTACGGACCGGACGCCCTGCTGGTCGACCCGCACACCGGCCAGGTGCTGGACGTGGTCTACGGCGTCTACGACGACGGCAGCTATGTGCCCCCGCCCCCCGACGAGGGCGACGCGGCCGCACTCCCGCCGCCCGCGCCGCCGCCGGCCATGTCCGCCGAGTCCTGGGCCGACGAGCCGACGGAACCGGGCCGACGCCTGGACTGGCTGGAAATGCGCGTCCGCCGCGACGCCGCCGTCGGCGCCCTGCGCCAGAGCGCGGCCGAAGAGGCGCTGGCCGGCATCGCCAACGTCCGCGACGAGATCGCCTCGCTGCGCGAGCGCGACGGCGGCGTGCTGAACGCGGCCGACCAGGCCTATTTCCAGACCCGGGTCGAGGACATGAGCCGCCGCGTCCGCTGGATGGAAGACACCAGCCGCTGAGGGACGGACGCGTGGACGAGGTGCTGGCCTGGGAGGCGGACGCCCCCTTGCTGACCCATCCGGTGATGCTGGGCGCCCTGGTGCGCCTCTTCGGCATCACCGGGGCGATCATGGCGGGCCTGCTTGTCTTCCTGTTCGCCGTGCAGGGCGAGTGGCGGGCGATCGGCCCCATGCTGGCGATGGTCGGCGCCGTCGTCGGCGGCCTCTTCGTCCTGTCGCTGGCCGTCTCGCTCGTGGTGTTCGGCGCGCGGCTGCGGATGGCCTTCCGCCTCGACAGCGACGGCGTGGCCGCCAGCGTCGTCGACCGCCGGGCGCGAAACGCCAACCGCGCGGCGGCGGTGCTCGGGATCCTGTCCGGACGGCCGGCGCTCGCCGGCGCGGGCCTGCTGGCCGAGACCGAGTCGAGCCAGAGCGCGGCGTGGTCCTCCATCGCGCGGGCGCGGTTCCAGCCACGGCGGCGCACGATCCTCCTGTCCAACCGCTGGCGCACCGTGATCGTCCTCTTCTGCACGCCCGACAACTACGAGGCCGTCGGCCAGCGCGTGCGCGCGGCCCTCGCGGCGTCGGCGCGGCCTCGCGGCCGCAGCCCCCTGCCCGGCCTGATCCTGCGCACCGCGCTCGTAGTCGCCGCCTGCGCGCCGCTGTTCGGCCTGCCCGAACTCGGAGACGAAGCCGTGCTGCCGGCGCTGCTGGCCCTGTGCTTCGGCCTCGCGGCCGTCTGGCTGATCCCGCAGATGGCGTGGGTGACGCTGGGCGCGCTCGCCTGGCTGGCAGGCGCGGAGATCCTGGCCTGCCTGCAGCCGCGCCAGTCGATGTTCGGCGGTCCGCCCTTCCGGGTCTACGAGGTGCTGTCGGGGGACGACTGGGCGATACTGGCGCTCGCCGGCGTCGGCGCGGCGGTGCTCGGCGGTCTCAGCGCCGCCCTGCTGGGCGGGCGGCTGCGCTCCGCCCTCGCCGCGGACTGGGCGGAGATGGCCGGCGAGCGCTGAGTCGCCCGTTGCGCGGGTTGTGCAGAATTGACACACCTCAAGGCGAAGCTGGGCCCGGCGGGCGAGGATCGCGCATCCAAGCAAGGCGCTGAACGCATCGGCGCAAGGAGGCGATCCCATGGTTCAAGCGTCTTCATTCTCCCGCCGTCGGCGCCTGACTGCCCTGGTGGGCGGCGCGGCCGCCCTGGCGTTGCTGGCGCCGGCGACGGCGCTGGCTCAGGGACATCACCACGAGCATCAAGGCGGGCAGGGTCAGGGACAAGGCCAGGGTCAAGGCCAGGGTCAAGGCCAGGGTCATCAGGGTCATCAGGGTCATCAGGGACCGCAAGGTCCGCAGGGCTATCAGGGCCCGCAGGGACACCAGGGGCCCCAGGGCGGCGGCGAGCACCATCGCCAGGGTGGCCAGGAGCTCTGGCGCGGCTACGACGGCCGCGGCGACGAGTATCACGGCGACCGCCGCGACTTCGGCCGCGAATTGTTCTCGCAGCGCCGCTTCCGGCACGAGTACCGCAGGCCGGAGGGCTTCTACGCCCACCGCTGGCGGCACGGGGACTTCCTGCCGCGGCCGTTCTGGGCGCGCGACTACTGGATCATGGACTACTGGATGTTCGGGCTGTCGCCGGCGCCCTACGGCTACGTCTGGGTCCGCTATGGCGACGACGCCGTGCTGATCGACGAGCGCACGGGCGAGATCGTCGAGGTCATCTACGGCGTCTTCTACTGATCCACGCCGGGCGTTCCTGGAAGCCCCCCGCCGCCGGCGGGGGGCTTTTCGCTGTCCGAAGACCTCGCGCCAGAGCTCAGGCCCGCGAGCAGCCAGGCACGAAAAAACGCGGCCGGCGCAGGGCCGGCCGCGTCACGTTCTGGGTCCGGACCTGGGTCGCTTACGGCGCCCAGGGGCGGCGCTCGTCGTTGCGGCGCAGCCAGTGGATCTGGTCGTTCAGGCGGTCGATCCGGCTGTCCAGCTGGTCGCGCTGCCAGGGCAGCAGGACGCCGTTGCGGCGCTGCCAGTGGCGGAAGTCGCGGCGGATCTCGTCCAGCTGCGACTGCACCCGATAGGCCTCGCGGCGGTCGAGCGAGCCGTCGTCGCGGCCGTGGTCGATGCGGTTCTGCATCCAGTCGATGCGGCGTTCGATGTCCCACGAACGGGGGCCTTCGTCGCGCCCCCGGTCGCGGTCATGGCCGCGGTCGCGGTCGTAGCCGCCGTAGGGCTGGGCCACGGCCGTGACCGCAGGCGCCGTCGCGGCGAGGATGCTGGCCGCGGCCAGGACCGCCAAGCTCACGATTTTCATATCGTTCTCCAATCTGTTCCCGATCTCGGCGGGCGAACAACAGTCGAGCACGGGCCGTGCGGCCGCCTTGACCTCAATCAACTGGAACACAGGGTGAAGCCGAGTTGCGAAGCTCAGCGAGCGAACACGCTGGCTTGCGCCACGTCAAGGCGAGCGGCGGCCCGGTTCACTATTGCGGCGGCATGAAGCGTTCTTCCCTGCTTGCGATCGGCGCCGGACTGATCGTGATCACGGCCGCCGGCGGCGGCTATCTTTGGTGGCGTGGCCAGCAGGCCAAGGCGGTGCGCTACGTCACCGCCGACGTCAGCCGCGGCTCGATCCGACGCACGATCACCGCCAGCGGCAGCGTCAACCCGGAGGTCACCGTCCAGGTCGGCGCCTTCATCTCCGGGACCATCAAGGCCCTCTACTGCGACTACAACACCACCGTGCGGCGCGGGCAGCTCTGCGCCAAGATCGACCCCGGCCCCTATGAGACAGCCGTCGCCAAGGCCCAGGCCGACCTCGACACCCAGAAGGCCCAGCTGGTCAAGGACCAGGCTGCGCTGGCCCTGGCCGATCTCAGGCTCGGCCGCGGTCGCACCCTGCACGCTTCCGGCTGGGACAGCCAGGACACGCTCGACGGCCTGGTCGCCGCCCGCAACCAGGCCAACGCCCAGATCCAGTTCGACCGGGCGCAGATCCAGCAAAGCCAGGCCGCGCTCAAGGCCGCCACCATCAACCTCAACTACACCGACATCGTCTCGCCCGTGGACGGCACGGTCGTCTCGCGCAACGTCAACGTCGGCCAGACCGTGGCGTCCAGCTTCCAGACCCCCACGCTGTTCCTGATCGCCAAGGATCTGAAGCGGATGCAGGTCGACACCAACGTCAGCGAGTCCGATGTCGGTGGCGCGGCGGTGGGCGCGAGGGCCAGCTTCACCGTCGACGCCTTTCCGGGCCGCACCTTCCGCGGCCAGGTGGTGCAGGTGCGCCAGGCGCCGATCAGCGTCCAGAACGTGATCACCTACGACGCGGTGATCGCCGCGGACAATTCCTCGCTGCTCTTGAAGCCGGGCATGACCGCGACGACGCGGATCATCGTCGCCGAGCGGCGCGACGTGCTGCGCGTGCCGGCCCAGGCGCTGACCTTCAACCCGACACAGACCGCCGATCAGGGCCAGAACCCGGCGCAGGGCCAGGCGCAGGGCCGGTCCGGACAGGGCCGCCGCGCCCGCGGCGCGGGCGCAGGCCCGCAGGTGGGGGTGCTCGAGGACGGTCAGCTGCGCCGCGTGCCGGTCACCGTGGGCCTGGACGACGACGCCAACGTCGAGATCACCGGCGGCCAGCTCAAGGTCGGCGACAAGGTCGTGGTGTCGGCCAGCCGTCCGGGACAGGCGGGCCGCAACCGCCAGGCCCAGACCGCCGGCCAGCCGCGCTTCGGCCCATGAGCCCGGACCACGCCGGCGAGCCGGTCATCCAGCTGACCGGCGTCGAGCGCACCTTCAGGCTGGACGCCATCCAGGTGCGCGCCCTGCGCGGCGTCGACCTGACCATCCGGCGCGGCGAGTTCGTGGCCGTCATGGGCTCGTCCGGCTCGGGCAAGTCGACGCTGATGAACATCATCGGCTGCCTCGATACGCCGACGGCCGGCCGCTACCTGCTCGAAGGCGTCGACGTCGAGGGCCTGGCCGAGCCGCAGCTCGCGCACGTGCGCAGCCAGCGCATCGGCTTCGTGTTCCAGAGCTTCAACCTCCTGCCGCGCACCAGCGCGCTGGAGAACGTGATGCTGCCCCTGCTCTACGGCGCGTCCGTCACCTTGACGCCGAAGGAGCGCGACGAACGCGCGCGCGCCGTACTGGCGCGGCTGGGCCTCGCCGACCGCGAGCGCAATACGCCCAACCAGCTCTCGGGCGGCCAGCAGCAGCGCGTCGCGCTGGCCAGGGCGCTGATCAACGAGCCCGCCATCCTGCTGGCGGACGAGCCCACCGGCAATCTCGACACCCGCACCTCGCACGAGATCATGCAGGAGATCCGCCGCCTCAACCGCGAGGAGGGCGTCACCGTCGTCCTGGTCACGCACGAACAGGACGTGGCCGCCTTCGCCGACCGCACCATCGTCATGCGCGACGGCGAGATCATCTCGGACACCGTGAACGGCCACGACGGCGAGCCGCAGCCGGCGCCGGGCGTCCCGCCGCCCGAGCCCGCATCGCCGGCCGGCGCCGACGGCGGGCTCACCCTGCCCTTCCTGGCCATGATCTTCACCGCCGCGGCCCAGGCGCTGGGACGCAACCGCATGCGCTCGGCGCTGACAGCGCTGGGCGTCTTCATCGGCGTGGCGGCCCTGATCGCCATGGTCGCCGTCGGCGACGGCGCGAGCGCGGCAGTGAAGAAGCAGCTCGAGCGGCTGGGGACCAACATGGTCGTCATCGTGCCCGGCGCGCGCACCACCGGCGGCGCGCGCGGCGGCTTCGGCAGCGCCTCGACCCTGACCGTCGCCGACGCCGAGGCGCTCCAGCGCGAGGGCCGCGCCGTGCAGCGGGTCGGCTACCTGAACCGCTCGTCCGGCCAGGTCGTCAACGGCGACCAGAACTGGACCACCAGCATCCAGGGCGTGACCGCCAGCTACGTCGACATCCTGAACTGGCAGATCGCGGCGGGCCGGAGCGTCACCGACCAGGACGACCAGGCGGCCGCCACGGTCTGCCTGCTCGGCGAGACGGTGGTGCAGAACCTGTTCGGCAAGGACGCCAACCCCGTCGGCGCCACGGTGCTGGTCAAGGGCGTGCCGATGCGCGTGGTCGGTCGCCTAGCGCCGCGCGGCCAGACCGGATTCGGCCAGGACCAGGACGACGTGGTGATGATCCCGTTCCGCACCGCCGAGGCCAAGGTGCTGGGCGTGGCCTCGCCGCAGTCGGCGCAGAACCTCGTCAGCGCCACCTACCCCGTCCCGGCCAATCCGTTCGGCATCAATCCGCGCCTGACCGGCTACGTGAACTCGATCTACGTCCAGGCCGCCGGCGCCGACCTGGTCGATGCGGCGATCGACCAGGCGACCGCCACCCTGAAGCTGCGCCACCACATCCAGGAGGGCCGCGATCCGGACTTCTCGGTGCGCAACCTCAGCCAGATCGCCGAGGCCCAGGCCGGCAGCAGCCAGACGATGTCGGTCCTGCTGGCGACGGTGGCTTCGATCTCGCTGCTGGTGGGCGGCGTCGGGATCATGAACATCCTGCTGGTCTCGGTCACCGAGCGCACGCGCGAGATCGGCATCCGCATGGCCATCGGCGCCCGGCGCCTGCAGGTGCTGCTGCAGTTCCTGGTCGAGGCGGTGCTGCTGAGCGTCGCCGGCGGCGTCGCGGGCGAGCTGGCGGGGGTCGTCGCCTCGTGGCTGATCTCGACGGTCGCCAAGTGGCCGACGCAGTTGTCGCCGGCGGCGATGATCGGCGGCTTCGTGTTCTCCGCCGCGGTCGGCGTGTTCTTCGGCTTCTACCCGGCCCGCAAGGCGGCCCGCCTGAACCCGATCGAGGCGCTGAGGTTCGAATAGACCTGTCCGCAAGCAACCCACGCGATTATTTTTCTTTTGGTAAATCAGATATTTACTTTACTCTCAAGGGGCGCGGACTAGCTTAACGTCGGGTGGGCGACGAAGGTGAGTATTCATGCGTACCCCGCCCTTTTCCGACATCGACCGCCCGATCGACCCGCCGCCGCGCCGGACCGTGAGGCTGCAGGCCAAGTGGCTGGAAAGGCGAAGCTATCGCTGCGCATGGCGGGAGCCGGGACCGGATGACGGCGCAGACGAGCTCGCGGCGTACGACGGCGCGCGGCCGCCCACGGTTAAGCTTGACGCCGCCGCGGAGGCGGCCGCCCAGGCCTACCGCCGCACGGCCGATCTCGCCGACTGCCTGATTACCCTGCGCCGGCAGTTCGACAACGACCTCGACCGGGCGTTGATCGCCCTGGTGCTGGGCCTTTCGGACCTGGACGGCCGGCGCCGCCGGCGCCCGGCGCGCGGCCTGAACATCCTCAGCCTCGCCGACATCAGCGGCATCCCGCGCGAGACCGTCCGGCGCAAGCTGGCGCAGATGCAGGCCGCCGGGCGCGTACGCCGCGCCGCCGACGGCCTGTTCCACCTGGGCGAGGGCGATCCGCCACTGCGAATCTGAGCCGCGCGCCGCCCGTTCAGGGGGCGCCGAGACCTAAGCCTTCAGGCGAGAACGCCGGCAGGCGCGCGCCCTCCCCGTCCATCCATCGCCACAGTTCGCGCAGCCCCAGGGCCCGCAGGGCCGCATCGGGCGAGCGCACCGGCGGCAGCCCGATCAGACGCCGGGCGGCGTTGAGGTCCGCCGCGTCGAGGGCGTCGACGTCGAGGCCGCGGCGCAGCGCCAGGTTCAGGAAGCGCTCGCGCGCGCAGAGGATCGAGGCGCGGTCGCGAATCTCGGGCGGCAGAAGGCCGCCCTGCAGCTTGCGCCCGAAGGCCGTCACGACGGCGCCCTCGAGCGGCTTCAGAGCGGCGGCGAGATCCTCCCAGTCGAGCGCCTGGATCGCCTCCGCGTCGATCGGCGAGCCGCCCTGCGCCACCGCGCTGGCGGCGCGGGCGAAGACGCTGACGACCACGGATCCGGCGGCGTCCACCGCGGCGAACTGCATCAGGTGCGAGCGGCCGTCGGCGAACACCGAGCGCACGTGCAGGAACAGCAATGGGCGGCGCGCCGGCGCCGGCGGCTCGGCCTGCCAGCTGCGCGCCTCGGCGCGGGCGTCGACCAGGCTGAAGCCCGGGGCGGTGCGGGGACGAAGGAAGCGGTCGAGGAGACTCATGGCGGGCTCCGGTCACTGGACCGGGCCAGTGGGCCCGCCGGACCGCGCCGGCTCAACCGGACGGGCGCCCGTTTCGACGCCGGCCCCGGCCCGATCCGGGCGCCTTGGGACCGCCGGTTCGGGAACCCGGGTTCAGCCGCGGAAGCCGGTGGCGACCAGATAGACCTCGCTGCTCTCGGCGCGGCTGGCTTTCGGCTTGACGTTGCGCACTTCGGCGAAGCGCCGCTTCAGCGTCGTGATCACCTCGCCGGTCTCCCCGCCCTGGAACGCCTTGGCGACGAAGGACCCGCCCGGTTTGAGCACCTGGACGGCGAAGTCGACCGCCGCCTCGATCAGGCCGACGATGCGCAGGTGGTCGGTCTGGCGGTGGCCGATGGTGTTGGGGGCCATGTCGGAGAGGACGACGTCGGGCTGGCCGCCGATGAGCTCGATCAGCTTCGGCCCGACCGCGGGGTCGGTGAAGTCCGCCTGGATCAGCTGCGCCGGAGGCAGGGGCTCCACCGGCAGGAGGTCGACGCCGGCCACGGCCCCGGCGCCGCGCTCGAGCGCCACCTGCACCCAGCCGCCCGGGGCGCAGCCCAGGTCGATCACCCGCGCGCCCTTGCGGATCAGATGGAAGCGGTCGTCGATCTCGGCCAGCTTGAAGGCCGCGCGCGAGCGGTAGCCGCGCGCCCTGGCCTCGGCCACGAACGGGTCGTTCAGCTGCCGCTCGAGCCAGGCCTGGGACGAGGCGGTGCGTTCCTTGGCGGTCTTCAGCCGCTTGTGCGTCTGGCGGCCGGCGTCCGTGCCGCCGGCGGGCGGGCGGACCATGCGCTTGCGCGGCGGCTCGGTCATGCGGCGGCGGGCCTCGGCGCGCGGCGGCGACGCCGGCGGCTGCGCCGCTGCTCCGACATCAGCGACAGGAGCAGTCCCTCGCGCAGGCCGCGGTCGGCGACGCGCACGCGCTCGCACGGCCACACCTCCTGAACCGCCTGAAGGATGGCCGCCCCGGCGAGCACGAGGTCGGCCCGGTCGGGGCCGATGCAGGGTTCTTCGGCGCGCTCGAGGGCCGTCATCGCCGCCAGGCGCGCGGCCACCGTCTCGCACTCCCCGCGGGTCATCCAGAGGCCGTCGACGCGGTTGCGGTCGTAGCGGCGAAGGCCCAGGTGCAGGCCGGCGAGGCTGGTGATCGCCCCGGAGGTGCCGACCAGGTGCGCGCGGCCGGCGGCGAAGGTCTCCCGGAACGGATCGGCGTGGGTGAAGGCGGCCAGCTCGGCCTTCACCGCGTCGACCATCTGGCGCAGCCACGCCTCGCCGCCGTCGGTCTCGGGGAAGCGCTCGGCCAGGGTGACGACGCCGATCGGGATCGACAGCCAGGCCTTGATCGGCAGGCGCCAGTGCGCCAGGCGCTTGGGATCGACGTCCAGGCCACGGTCGGCCAGGTCGATCCACGACAGTTCCGTCGAGCCGCCGCCGACGTCCAGCACCAGGGCCGCGTCCGCCTCGCGGTCGAGCAGGTTCAGGCAGCCTGCCACCGACAGCTGGGCCTCCTCGCGCGGTCTGATGATGTTGAGCTTCAGGCCCGTGCGCTCGGCGACGAGGTCGATGAACTGCGGACCGTTGCTGGCCGAGCGGCAGGCCTGGGTGGCGATCGCGCGCACCCGCACGGCGCCGCGGCGCTCGATCTTGTCGGCGCAGACCCTGAGCGCGCCGATCGCCCGTTCCATGGCGTCCTCGGACAGGCGCCCGGTCTGGGACAGCCCCTCGCCCAGCCGCACGATGCGCGAATAGGCGTCGACGATGCGGAAGCCGCGCGACGTCGGCGTAGCGATCAGCAGGCGGCAGTTGTTGGTCCCCAGATCGAGCGCGGCGAAGGTCCGCTGTTCGCCTGGCGGGCGCCCCCGATCGCCCCGGCGACCGGCGGGCGCGCTCGTCGCCTCGCCCATGATCCGTTGTCCCACTGAAGCCCCGGCGATTGACGCAAGGGCTCGCTTCGCGGCGACCTTACCCCGCCGCATCGCCCGGCGAAAGGCATCCCCAGGTTTGTCACAGCTCTGCCCAGGTTCGGGCCAGGCCGGCCTTGCCGATGGCAACGAAGCCTTTACGTTCATCTTCCAGTCAGGGGTTGGGGGGTAGCGTTCGGGCCATGGGTACTCGACTCGCCAAATTCGCGATCGGACAGGTGGTCAGGCACCGGCTGTATTCGTTCCGGGGCGTGATCTTCGACGTCGATCCTGTGTTCGCCAACACCGAGGAGTGGTGGCTCGCGATTCCGGAGGACGCCCGGCCCCGCAAGGACCAGCCGTTCTACCATCTGCTGGCCGAGAACGATCAGACCACCTACGTGGCCTACGTCTCCGAGCAGAACCTGCTGCCGGACGAGAGCGGCGAGCCGATCCAGCATCCGCACACGGCGCTGATCTTCGAGACCTTCAAGGGCGACCACTACGAGCTGCGCCCGCGCATCACCCACTGACGGTGCCCGCCGACCTCTCCCGACGCCCTCGCGCCCAACAACCTTCACCATGACTTGACGCGGCCCCCCGGTCGCGGCCAGCCTCGCCATTCTGGGTTGTGAGTGGGGGGATACCTGGAGATGTTCACGCGTCGAACCGTGGTCGCGGCGGCGACGGCCGCGCCCTTGGCCGCGCCTGCGATCGGTCATGCCGAGGCGGCGGCCGCAGCACCGAAGCCGCCGTCCGTCGACGAACTGCTGAAGGACCCGGTGGTGATCGACGCGGACCTCTCGCCGGACGGCGAACAGGTGGCCGTGCTCAGGGTATTCCCCAAGGACGGCAAGACCTTCGCCTTCGTGCGCCTGCTCAAGGCGGGCGATGCGTCGGCCCCGGCCAAGGACGTGCCGATCGGCTTCTTCGACGCCTATCTGGTGCAGTGGGCCAGCAACGAGCGGCTGCTGCTGTGGGTCAACATCACCAAGGACGGCCAGGGCCACCCGACCGGTCTCATGGTCGACGACGAGTTCTATCCGATCCCGGTGCGCCGGCTGATCTCGATGGACCTGAACGGCGCCGACCAGGTGATTCTGTTCGGCCAGAAGAAGAACATGCTGCGCCAGGCCTTCGACCTGGCCACCGTCGCCGACCTGATGCCCGACGATCCGCAGCATATCCTGATGCAGGTGTGGGACGAGGACGACGGGGCCTATGGCTTGTACCAGGTCGACGTCGTCACCGGCGGGGCGACGAAGGTCGAGCGCGGCTCGTCGCAGACCGACAGCTGGGCGACTCAGGGCGGCCGTGCGGTGCTGCGATTCGATTCCAACGAGCGCGGAACGGTGTTCACGGTGTACGCCCGCGCGCCGGGCGAGACCTCCTGGAAGTTCTATCGCAAGTTCCGCCGCAACGAGCTGAAGAAGCTGCCCGAGTTCGATTCGGTGGCCGCGACCGCCGAGCCGGGGGTGATGCTGGTCGCCATGCGGCCCGAGAACGCCGACCGCGTGGCGATCCGCAGGTTCGACCTGAAGAGCCTTGAGTTCGGCGACATCGTCGCCCAGACCGCCGACCACGACATGGAGGGCGCCTTCATCGACATGAAGGAGAACCTGGTCGGCTGCGCCTTCGTCGAGGACCGCCGCAACTACGCCTTCAGCGACGCCGAGTTCGCCCGCCACTTCCGGGCCCTGAACACGTATTTCGGCAACGAATGCAACGTGACCCTGTACGACGCCAGCCTGGACCACTCGCGGTTCATCGTCAGCGTCTCGGGGCCGCGCCAGCCGGGGGCGTTCTTCCTCTACAACCGCAAGTCCGTGCAGGTGGTGCTGCTCGGCGAGAAGCAGCCGTGGCTGTCGCAGGACCGGCTGGGGCGCATGGAGACGCTGAAGGTGACGACCCGCGACGGCGCGGCGATCACCGCCTACCTGACGCTCCCGATCGGCGCCGCCGGCGGGACCAGGCCGCCCATGGTGGTGATGCCGCACGGCGGGCCGGAAATCCGTGACCAGTTCGACTTCGACATCTGGGCCCAGGCCTTCGCGGCCCAGGGCTGGGCGGTGCTGCAGCCCAACTTCCGCGGCTCCGGCGGGTACGGCAAGGCGTTCGCCGACGCCGGCCGCAAGCACTGGGGCGACCGCATGCAGGAGGACGTCGAGGACGCCGTCGCCGCCGCCGTCGCCGCCGGCAAGGTCGACGCCAGGCGCGTCGCCATCTGCGGAGCCAGCTACGGCGGCTATTCGGCGCTGATGGAGGCGGTGCGGCGGCCGGACCTGTACAAGGCGGTGGTGTCGGTCGCCGGCGACTGCAGCCTGGTCGACACCCTGGCGTTCTCGCGCCACGAGGACGGCTCGGATTCGCCCACCTACGCCTACTGGCTCGCCTCGATCGGCGATCCCAAGGCCGACGAGGCGGCGCTGAAGGCCGCCTCTCCCGCCCTGCGCGCCGCGGAGATCCGCGCCCCGGTGCTGCTGATCCACGGGACCAGGGACAAGATCGTCGACCCCAAGCAGTCGAAGATCATGGCCAAGGCGTTGAAGGAGGCCGGCAAGCCCTACGAGTACGTCGAGCTCAAGGGCGAGGGCCACCGCGACTGGTCGAACGACACCTGGAAGACCGTGCTCGAACGCTCGGCCGGCTTCATCGCCAGGTACATCTAGATCCGCGCGTCAGGCGATCGCCTCGGCCTCCAGCGCGCCGGGGCGCCCGCCGGCGATGGCCCGGTAGGCGTAGGCCTGGGCCGCGCTCATCAGCACGGTCGGGATCATGAAGAAGAAGGCCGAGGCCGCCGAGAGCGCGGCCGCCGCGCCCAGCAGCTGGGCGCGCTGCAGCAGGCTGGCGGGCTGGGCGATGGCCGCCGTCCCGCTCTGCAGCAGCAGCATGATCGGCGCGCCGAGCACGGCGCTCGTCGCCGCGGCGATCACCAGCACCGCCAGGTAGGTCCAGAGCAGGTACCAGAAGTGGCCGCGGGTCACAGGCCAGTAGGCGCTGACGTGGATGCGGCCCTCGGCGAAGGTCTCGATCGGGATCAACGACAGGCGCACATAGAGCCAGACCAGCAGGCAGACGGTGATCAGCAGGCCGGCGGCGGCGATGTCGGCGGCCATGGTCGGGGCGGCCTCGAAGAACGGCCGCGCCACGATGGCGCCGATGCCCAGGATCAGGGCCACGATCAGCGGCGTCACCAGGGCGGTGACCGTGTGGATCAGGGCCACGCGCAGCTCGGCCACGCCGAAGCGCAGGTGGAAGATCGCCCGGTGGTCCGGGTCGAACACGGCCCGGCAGATGGCGGTGGTCGTCACCGCCCAGCCGGCCACCAGCACCGGCACGATCACGATCGCCCGCACGCCGAAGTGCGAGACCAGTCCCAGGAGGTCGCCGCGCGGCGCAGGCCCGCCGAGAACGACGCGCGGTCCGAAGGCCATGATCGTGGCCACCACCAGCAGCACCAGCATCCACAGCAGCGTCCAGACGAGAAAGGCGCGCGGCTCTCGCCGGACGACCCGGAAGCCCTCGGTGGCCGCGGTCAGGACGGCGAGGGCGAAGCGGACGGCGGAGCGGAGGAAATCGGACACTTAGGGGCGCGGGCTTTGGCGGTCTCTGCGGTAGAGATAGGTCATGAGTCCCGCGTTCAAGGGAAGCGTGAGACCGCAGAGCGCGAGCCCCAGCAGCAGGCCGAGCAGCAGCAGGTCCCGGGGATCGGTGGGCGGGGAAGGCAGGAGGTCGACGAGGGCCAGGACGCCGATCGTCGGCGCCCCCGCCGCGAGGGCGGCCAGCAGCACGGCCAGGACCCGCCCGCGCGTCAGCGGCCAGGCGCTCAGCACCTGGACCTTGCCGAGGTCGACCGTCGCGGCCGCGCCGAACGCCAGCCGCGCCCTGGCCCAGGCGAGGAAGCCAAGACCGGCCGCGCCGACCGTGGCGACGATGGCCTCCCCGGTCGGGCCCATGGCGGCCCGCCAAGTCCCCGGCTCGGCGCCGACGAAGCCCTTGCCGGGCGAGGCGACGCCGTAGGCGACGGCGCCGACGACGACGAACACCAGGGCCGCCAGGATCGCCATCAGCACGGCCTGCAGGACGCCGACGGCGATGAGCCGCGTCACGTCCGCGGTGACGCGCGCGCCGGCGAGGCCGGGCGCCGGGCGTCCCAGGGCCAGGCGGTAGCAGGCCGCCTGCGCCTGGCAGATCCAGATGAACGCGCCCGCCAAGGCGATCAGGCGCAGTGGCCCGGC
>DASZQQ010000033.1:0-3508 GCA_035549595.1 Caulobacteraceae bacterium | reverse complement strand
GCAGGTGCAGGGCAAGCTGGTCGGCCTCATTCGTCGCTACCATTGACAGACCAGGGCCGCCGGCCGCGCACGTCCTGCGACCAGACCGCGGCCCAGCCGCGCCCCTGGCGATAGAATTCGGCCGCGCCGCCGCGGGCGAAGTCGGCCCCGGTGACGATGGTGCGGCCACCGCACCGCGGGGCCGACGGCGCCGTCTGCGCCCGGACCACGATCAGCTCGCCCCAGCGGCAGAGGTCGTCCAGCTCCGCCGCCGTCGGCGCGCGGCGGATCCACCACAGGATGGCGAAGGCGCCTGACGGCGTGACGGCGCCGCAGATGCGCCGGTCGCAGTCGAACGCCCTCGTCCTGACCGGCGCGTCGTCCTCGAGGTCGAAGCCGCGGCGGCGCGCCCAGATCTCGGCGGCGAACAGCTTCACCTTCGGCCGCAGCAGCCAGGCCGTCTGGTCCCGGTGCGTCGCCGCGGCCGAGGCGTCGGCGGAGACCCACAGCTCGGGCGCCGGCGGCGGGGGTGACAGCGCCACGGCGAAGGCGAACGGCAGGCCCAGCCAGCGCAGCCGCCCGCGCCAGAGGGCGACGAACAGGATGCCCAGGAAGGCAGCGACCAGGGTCCCGTCGGGCTTGCTGGGCGTGGTCCAGACCGCCCACGGGGCCTGGGCGAACCAGTGCGAGACGGCGAACAGGGCGTCTATCCCCCACTCCGCGATGGCGAGCAGGGGCCCGCCCAGTCCGACGGTGTCGAACAGGGCCCCGAGCGCCAGGGCCGGCATGATCACGAAGGTGGCCAGGGGTTCGGTGACGAGGTTGGCGCCAAGGCCATACAGCGACACGCGATTGAAGTGCTGGATCGCGAAGGGGTCGGTGGCCAGGCCGGCGACGAAGCTGACGCCGAGGCTGATCATCAACCAGGACGCGGCGTCCTGCACGAAGCGGATCGGCCAGGGGATGCTGATCGGCCGCGGCGCCTGCGGCCAGGCCTCGGCCAGGGCGACGAGCGCCGTCGTGGCCGCGAACGACATCTGGAAGCCGGGCTGCACGACCGCCTCGGGCTGCAGGACGAGAATCGCCAGGGCGGCGACGGCCAGGACATGCAGGCTGATCGCCCGCCGGTCGACGAGGATGGCGCTGAACGCCAGCACCGCCGTGATCGCCGAGCGCTGCGCCGGCGGCGGCGCGCCGGAGACGACGAGGTAGAGGCCGATCACCAGGATCCCGGCCCCTGCGGCCACCTTCTTGCCCGGCACGCGCAGCGCCAGCCACGGCCAGCAGGCGACCAGGGTGCGCACGAGCAGGAAGGCGAAGCCGCCGACGATGGCCATGTGCACGCCGGAAATCGAGACGATGTGCGCCAGGCCCGAGCTGCGCAGGTCGGTCTGCGCCGCATCGCCGAGCCAGGCCTGGTAGCCGGTGATCATCGCCACGCCGAGGCCGGCCGCATCGCCGTGCATATCGCCGGCGATCCGGCGCGACAGGTCCCAGCGCAGGGCGTTGACGCCCATCTCCAGCCGAAGCGGCCAGGGTGGGGCCGCCAGGGTCACGAACTCCGGCGCGGCGCGCGAGAAGCCGACGGCGCCGATGCCCTGGAAGAACTCGTCGCGGGCGAAGTCGTAGGCTCCGGGGCTGGCCGGGCCCGGCGGCGGGCTCAGGAACGCCGCCATGCGGATCGCCCTGCCCGGCCCTGTGGTGAGGTCGGCCGGGGCGCTGACCCGGATCCGGTTCGGCAGGTCCGCCGGCGCGACGCCGCCGATCGCGGTCGGGGCGATGACGAGGCGGCCCTTGCCGGCCGCCGAGCTGGCGACGTCCGTCACCCAGCCCTCGATCACCGTGCTGCGCGCGGCCGGCAGCACCGGCGCCTCGACGCGGAGCGTGCGGATGCGCCCGCCCGCGAGGCCTGCGGCGAACAGGAACACATAGGCGGCCAGTACGATCAGCGCCCGGCTCGGGCTCCAGCGCAGGGCTGCGGCGAAGGCGAGGCCGGCCAGTCCCGCCGCGGCCAGCAGCGGCGCCAGCGGCGGCTCGGCGTGCAAGGCGAAGTAGGCCGCCGCCCCGAGCCCGAGCGCGACCGGTGCGCCCAGCATGGCGCGGTCGAGTTGCGCGGCCGCCTCCGCGGCCAGCCCGGCGCGCAGGCCCGACAGGCTCGAGATCCGCGGCCAGAGCAGCCACGGAACCGGTCGCGTCAGCCTCTTTCCCCCTGCGGCCGCCGTCACGCGATCGCCCCCGCCCCGTCAGGGTCGCCATAGGAGCGGTCCGTCGGCGCAAATTCAACCCAGGCCTTAGCCTGTCGGCAGCTTCACCTGGAACGGCAGAGAGCGAACGTCTGGCCTGCTGCGCCCAGTGGCGGCGGCGCCCCCGCAACCCGCCGCCACCGCCCCCTGGCGTCGATGCCCGCCCGCTTCGCGCCCCAGCGTCCGATAAACATCGCTCTACGATATAAGCAGAGCCGCGGCTCTCTAGGAAGCCCGTTCTTGCACGTGCTAAGAGGCCCGGCCCCGCAGCCGGCCCAGCTGCCGGCCGCAGGGGCGCTTCACCCGAAATCCGGACCTCCCATGCCCTCGCCCGTCGTCACCCGCATCGCCCCCTCGCCCACCGGCATGATGCACATCGGCACCGCGCGCACCGCCCTCTTCAACTGGCTGTACGCGCGCCACACCGGCGGCAAGTTCCTGCTGCGCATCGAGGACACCGACCGCGAACGCTCCACCGAGGCGGCGGTGAAGGTGATCTTCGAGGGCCTCTCGTGGCTGGGCCTGGAGCCGGACGACGAGCCGGTGTTCCAGCACGCCCGGGCGGAGCGCCACAAGCAGGCGGCCCTGGCGATGCTCGAGGCCGGCGCCGCCTACCGCTGCTACATGACCGTCGAGGAACTGGCCGAGGAGCGCGAGAAGGCCCGCGCCGAGGGCCGGCCGATCCGCTCGCCCTGGCGCGACCGTGGCCCGCCGGCCGGTTCGAACACGCCGTTCGTGGTGCGCCTGCGCGCGCCGCAGGAGGGCGAGACCGTCATCGACGACCTGACCAAGGGCAAGGTCGTGTTCCGCAACCGCGAACTGGACGACCTGATCCTGCTGCGCGCCGACGGCACGCCCACCTACAACCTGGCCGTCGTCGTCGACGACCACGACATGGGCATCACCCACGTCATCCGCGGCGACGATCACCTGAGCAACGCTGCGCGCCAGACCCTGATCTACCAGGGGCTCGGCTGGTCCGTGCCGGTGTTCTCGCACCTGCCGATGATCCACGGGCCGGACGGCGCCAAGCTCTCGAAGCGGCACGGCGCCCAGGCGGTCAGCGAGTTCGCCGAGATGGGCTACCTGCCCGAGGCGATGCGCAACTACCTGGCCCGCCTGGGCTGGGGCCACGGCGACGACGAGATCTTCGGCGACGAGCAGGCGATCGCCTGGTTCGACGTCGCCGACGTGGTGCCGGCGCCCTCGCGCCTGGACTGGGCCAAGCTGAACCACATCAACCAGCACTACATCCGCCTGGCCGACGACGAGCGGCTGGCGGACCT
>DASZQQ010000032.1:0-5251 GCA_035549595.1 Caulobacteraceae bacterium | reverse complement strand
ACCGGGCCGACGAGGTCGCCCGCCGGGTGCCCCTGCGGCGCATCGGGACCGACGAGGACATGGCGGCCGCGGCGATCTACCTGGCGTCGCGGGCGGGCGACTATGTGGTGGGCGCGACCATCCCCGTCGATGGCGGCGTGGCGCTGGCCACCTGATTAAGCCTGATTGTTACGGTTAAGTCGCGCTAACCCTTTGATTTTAGCTCGGCTTCACACCTTGCCGTCAGGATCGCCGGCATGTCTCTCCGGCGGACAGCCTCCCTTGTGCTTGCGATCCTGAGCCCCGCCACGGCCCTGGCCGCGCCGGCGCGCAAGGCCGTGGCGTCGGCCGCGTCCGCGGCGCCATGGTTGATGGCGCTGGTCGTCGGGGTGGTCGCCGTCACCGCGGCCGCGGGTCTCGCCGTCGGGCTCTGGATGCGCATCCGCCGCCGCGAGAAGACCCTCGCCGCGGTCGCCGAGGCGGCGGCCAGGCTCGCCGTGGGCGGGCGCGCGGAGCTCGATCCGAAGCTGGGCCCGGTGGCCGAGGGCTTCAACGCCATGGCCGAGCAGGTCGCCGAGCGCGAGAAGCGCGTGCGCCACACGGCCCTGCACGACGCCGAGACCGGCCTGCCGAACCGCTTCGCCCTGGAATGGCGCCTGACCGACCTCGGCCAGAAGGGCACCACCGGGGTGATGCTGGCCGCCGTCAGCCTCGACCGCCTGCACACCCTGCGCCTGGCGATCGGCTACGAGCCCGCGGGCCAGCTGCTGAGCGAGGTCGCGCGGCGGCTCGAGCGGGTGATGCCGCGCTGGCCGATCGGCCGCATCTCCAGCAACGCCCTGGGCGTCCTCTTCCGCGCCTCCGACGAGGCCGCCGCGCGCAAGATCGGCGCGGCGATCGTCGCCACCCTCGAGGCGCCGCTGACCGTCGGCGGCGTCGGCCTCGACATCGACCTGACGGTCGGCCTCGCCGCCCTGGCCCCAGGCGAGCAGGGGGCCCGCGCCACCGTCGAGCACGCCCTCTTCGCGGTCGACCAGGCGCGCGCGGCGCACAAGCGCGTCAGCCTGTTCGACGCTGGCGCCTATGGCGATCCGGCGGCCAACCTCGCCCTGATGAGCGAGATGGTGCAGGCGATCGCGGCGGGCGACCTGCAGCTCTTCCTCCAGCCGCGCCACGACATGCGCAAGGGCCGCACGCACGGCGTCGAGGCCCTGGTGCGCTGGCGCCACCCCCGCCTCGGCCTCCTGTCCCCCGACCGCTTCGTCGGCTTCGCCGAGGCCACCGGCCACATCCGCCCGATGACCGAATGGGTGCTGCGCCAGGCCATGGAGCACCAGTCGGCGCTGAAACTGAACCGGCACGAGCTGGAGATGGCGATCAACGTGCCCGGGCGCCTGCTCAGCGACCAGGCCTTCATCGAACAGGCCATCACCCTGGCGGCCAAGGCCGAGGGGCCGATCCGCTTCGACGTCACCGAGGCGGCGGTGATGGAGAACCCGCCGGTGGCCTTCACCACCCTGGAGCGCTTCTCGGACGCGGGCATCGGCATCGCCATCGACGACTACGGCGCGGGCCTGTCGTACCTGGCGCACCTCAAGCGCATCCGGGCCGACGAGCTGAAGATCGACAAGGCCTTCATCCTCGACCTCGCCGACAGCCCGAAGGACGCCCTGGTGGTGCGCACCACCGTCCAGCTGGCGCATAGCCTGGGCATGAAGGTCACCGCCGAGGGCGTAGAGACCGACGAGGCCTATTCCCTGCTGGCCGCCATGGGCTGCGACACCGCCCAGGGCTTCCTGATCGCCCGGCCGATGCCGTTCGAGGACCTGCTGCGCTACCTGCACGAGGACCGCACCGCGGCCCGGCGGTACGGGTAGGGCGCCTTCGCGGCGGCGAAACCTCAGGTGGAGCCGCTGCGGCCCGCTTTATCCCCGGTTCACCAAATCCCCCTAGATTCAGCATGATGCGCCGCCTCGCCGCCCTCGTGCTCGCCCTGATGCTGCCGGTCGCCGCCCACGCGGGCGACCTGGTGGTCAGCGTGCGCACGCCGCAGGGGCGGCCGGTGGCCGACGCTGTGGTGACGCTGCCGGGCCGCGCCGGCGGCGTGAAGTTCGCCTGGCCCTACCGCATGGCGCAGCAGAACCTGCAGTTCGACCCGTTCGTGCTGATCGTGCCGGTGGGCGCCGAGGTGGCGTTCCCGAACCTCGATCGCCTGCGCCACCACGTCTATTCGTTTTCGCCGGCGCATCCGTTCGAGCTGAAGCTCTACGGCCGCGACGAGACCCGCATCGTGCGCTTCGACAAGGCCGGGATCATCGCCCTCGGCTGCAACATCCACGACAGCATGGTCGCCTTCATCGACGTGGTCGACACGCCCTATGCGGCCAAGACCGACGCCGCGGGCGAGGCCGTAATCCACAACGCGCCCGCGGGCGCGACCACGGTCAAGGTCTGGCACCCGTACCTCAAGGGCGCGGGCAACGCCGTCTCCGTCGCGGCCGTCGCGCCGCGCGAGGGGACAGGACGGGTCAGCGTGACCGCCGACCTGCGCGCGCCGCCCGACCGGCGCCGGCTCTACTGAAGGCGCTGTCCATGTTCCGGCGCCTGCGCACCAAGCTGACCGTCCTCTACGCCGGGCTCTTCGGCGTCGCCCTGATCCTGATCTCACTGGCCGTCTACGGCGCGGTGGAGTCCAACGCCGAGCGCGTGACGCGCCAGGAACTGGCCGCCAGCGGCACGGTGTTCGACCGCCTCTGGTCGCTCCGCTCGCAGCAGCTGGAGGACGGCGCGGCGCTGCTGTCGCGCGACTTCGGCTTCCGCTCGGCGGTGGCGACGCACGACATGGCCACCATCGAGTCGGCCCTTGAGAATCTGCGCCAGCGCTTCGGCATCGACCTGGCCTTCATCGTCGGCGTCGACGGCCAGGTGGCGACCTCCGACGGCCGCCCGCTCGGCGAGGCCGGCCGGACGGTCGCCGAGGCTTTGCAGAGCGAGGACGCGGCCTCGGGCGTCCTGATGGTGCACGGCCGGCCCTACCAGGCGATCTCGGCCCCGATCCTGTCGCCGACCCTGACCGGGTGGGTGGTGTTCGCCGCCCGCCTCGACGAGCGCGAGATGGGTTCGCTGGAGAAGCTGTCGGCGATCCCGCTCGAGGCCGAGGTGCTGAACCGCCGCGGCGGCGGCTGGGTCTCCGCGGACGGCCGGCCGAACGCCGGCGACACGGCCCAGGTCTCCCGCTTCGTGGAGCGTTCCCTCGCGCGCGGCGGGCCGGGCGTGCTCGACACGTCGGCCGGTCCCGCCATCGCCCTGGCCAAGCCGCTGAAGGCGATGGGGCCCGGCGCGCCGGCGGTGCTGCTGCTGCGCTACCCCCTGGCCCGGGCCCTGGCCCCTTACCGGGCCCTGACCGGCGTGATCTTGGCGACCGGCCTTCTGGGGCTCGCGCTCTCGATCGTGGGCAGCTGGGCGCTCGCGCGCACCGTGACCCGGCCGATCTCGGCCCTCGATGACGCGGCGCGGCGCCTGCAGCGGGGCGAGAGCGTGGCCGTCGCCGTCGAGACCCGCGACGAGATCGCCCGCCTCGCCGAGAGCTTCAACGCCATGGCCGCCGAGATCGGGGCCCGCGAGCGGCGGATCACCCACCTGGCGATGCACGACGCCGACACCGAGCTGCCGAACCGCCTGGCCCTCGAGCGCCGGCTCGTGGACCTCGCCTCCGGCGGCGCGGACGGCGTCTTCGTGGCCGCGGTCGGGGTCGACCGCTATGCGCACCTGCGCGCGGCCATCGGCCACGAGCAGTGGAGCGCCCTGCTGCGCGAGGTCGGCGCGCGCCTGCAGCGGCGGATGCCGGGTGCGACCATCGCACGGCTTTCCAGCGATATGCTGGGCCTGGCGTTCCAGGCCCTGGACCGGGGCGAGGCGCGGGCCGTGGCGACCGGGCTGCTGGCGGCGTTCGACGAGCCGGTCCGGCTGGCGCGGGCGACCGTGGACGTCGCCCTGACCATCGGCCTCGCCGAACAGGACGCGACGGGGCCGGGACCGGCCTCGCCGGTCGAGCGGGCCAACGTCGCCGTCGAGCAGGCCCGCGCCGCGCGCCAGCCGGTGGGCCTCTTCGACGCCGACGCCTACGGCGATCCGGCCAGCAACCTGTCGCTGATGAGCGAGATGATCGAGGGCCTGGCTGCGGGCCAGCTGAGCCTGCACCACCAGCCCAAGCACGACATCCGCCGCGGCCGGGTCACCGGCGTGGAGGCGCTGGTGCGCTGGCGACATCCCACGCGCGGCTTCCTGCCGCCGGACCGGTTCATCGGCCTGGCCGAACAGACCGGCCACATCCGCGCCCTGACCGAATGGGTGCTGCACGAGGCCATCGAGCACCAGGCGGCGATGAGGCTGGCCGGGCGCGAGGTCGACATGTCGGTCAACATCTCCGGCCGGCTGCTCGGCGATCCCGACTTCGCCGACGTCGCCCTGGCGATGGCGGCCAGGGCCGAGGGCCGGGTCTGCTTCGAGATCACCGAGACCGCCGTGGTCGAGAACCCGGACCTCGCGCTGGCGCTGATCGACCGGTTCTCCAAGGCCAGGATCGGCATCTCCATCGACGACTACGGGACCGGCCTCTCGTCCCTGGCCTATCTGAAGCAGATCCCCGCGCACGAACTGAAGATCGACAAGGCCTTCGTGGTGGGCGTCTCCGAGGCCCAGCGCGACGCGCTGCTGGTGCGCTCGACCATCGACCTGGCGCACAGCCTGGGCCTGAAGGTCACGGCCGAGGGCGTCGAGACCGACACCGCCTACGCCCTGCTGGCCGGCATGGGCTGCGACCTGGCCCAGGGCTACCTGATCGCCCGGCCGATGCCGCTCAAGGAACTCTTGACGTTCCTGCACGAAGATGAGGTCGAGGCGCGTCGCTACGGCTAGCGGGGCGCGAGGGCAGGGGAGCCCGAGGCCGGAACCATGCGCGCGATCACCCCCGTGCTCGCAGCCGCCCTGGTCACGGCGGCCGGCGCCGCCAGAGCCGAGCCGGACCTCGTCTCGCCGGACACCTTCCACGGCCTGATCGACCTGCGCCTGGCCGCGGCCGACGGGGAGGCCTCGTTCACGCGCGGCGGCTTCGGCAAGTCCCGCTACGGCGGCGACGCCCAGGGCGGCTGGCGCGCCCATCCCGAGATCGCCGAGGCGGCCCTGGAGTGGAAGCCGCGCCTGAACTGGGAGTGGAGCGCGGTCGTCGACGTCGTCGCCCGGCCCCGCCAGGAGCAGCCGGTCGACGTCGCCC
>DASZQQ010000031.1:0-1891 GCA_035549595.1 Caulobacteraceae bacterium | reverse complement strand
CGTGCGGGCCAGGGCCTGGAGTGCACGCGCGGAGGCCTGCGGGCCCGCGTTGTCGGCGGTGGCGGCGGCGGGCGTCGCCGGGACGGCCGCATCGTCGGTCGCGGCGGCGGCGTCGGCGGCCGTGGCGAGCGGCGCGGCGTTCGGCTTGGCGGCCGGCGTGGTGAAGACGGCGTCCGAAGCGACCTGGGCCGCGTTCGGCGCGGCGGTCGCCTCGGCCGGCGATGAGTCGGTCGCGGCGGGCTGGGCCGGGAGGGCCTGGAGCGTCTGGGCCAGGAACGGGCTCGCCAGGGCGAGCGCGGCCAGGCCGACGCTGGCGGTCGCGCCCGTCGTATCGTCCTTGCGCGGTCTGGCGTCCGCGGCGGTGTCGGAGGTGGCCTGGGCCGTGGCCGCCTTGGCGCCGGCCTGGTCAGGCGCGAGGAACGCCGCCTGCAGGGTCGGCTGGCCTGCGCCCCCCGGAGCCTGGGTCGCGCCTTGCGTCGCCGTCTGCGGCGTCAGGGCCGCCATCAGCGCGGCCAGGGCGCCGGCGAACAGGTCCTCGCCCCCCGCGGCGCCCGGCTGGGCGGCGGCGGCGCCGGCCGCGGGGGCGGCGGTGTTGGCGAGGGCGAACGGCGAGGCGGCGGCCGGCATGGCCATAGGCGCTGGACACTTCAGCAGGAGGGAGGAGCGCATGCTGCGCCGGACGTTCCGGACCCCTGAAGCAACCCTCGCGCCAAGTCCTCTGGCGCGACTCAAATGATTGAAAACAAACGAACTATTTCCGGGGCCGCTGGGAAGGCGCGCGGTCGCTGCGGCGGAAATTGCCGGGCGCCGATAGGCAAGGGCGACCCTCCGTCCGCGGTCGTTAATCTCTGGCGCCGCATTTGCGTGGCCGACGCCGAGGGGTCACCCGACCCTGCAGGCGAATACATGAGAATCAAAGACTTACGCACGGATCGGGCGCTGGAGGCGAGGGCGGGACGGCAATTCCTGCCTAGCCTCGCGCGCGCTTCTGCCGGGGAGAGCCGCCAGGCATGTCGCTGAACTCGATCATGTCGACCGCCGTCAGCGGCATGGGCGTCGCCCAGACCGGCCTGTCGACCGTCTCCGACAACATCGCCAACGTCAACACGCCCGGCTACGTGCGCAAGATCGTCGAGCAGAGCTCGTCGGTCACGAACGGGATCGGCACGGGCGTCATGGTCGCCCAGATCCGTCGCGCGGCGGACTCCTACCTGCAGTCGGCGAGCCTGACGGCCTCGAGCACGGCCGGCAAGTCGGGTGCGGTCGCCGATCTGCTCGACCAGGCCCAGTCGCTGTTCGGCGACCCCAGCTCCGCGACCAACTACTTCAACCAGCTGAACGACGTCTTCAACGCCTTCGGCGCGGCGGCCAACGATCCGGCCTCCAGCCTCACGCGCGCGCAGACGCTGGACAAGGTCACCACGTTCCTGGACTCGACCCAGCGCATCGCCAGCGGCATGCAGGCCGTCAGCCAGCAGGCCGACACGCGCATCACCTCGGACGTCCAGCAGATCAACCAGCTGCTGTCGCAGATCGACGCGCTGAACACCGACATCACGCGCTCCCAGGCCAGCGGCGGCGACGCCACCGGCTCGCTCGACGCCCAGAGCCAGCTGATCGACAAGCTGTCGACCCTGATGGACGTCAAGGTCCAGGCGCGGACCAACGGCGGCGTCGTGCTGCGCACGGACACCGGCGTGCCCCTGGCGGGCGAGGGCGGTCCGGCGACGCTCGACTACCTGCCCTCGAGCGGCGGTCCCGGCCAGGTCACCATCACCCAGTTCGGCGCCACCGCCTCGCAGACGCTGAACGTCTCCTCCGGCGAACTGCGCGGCCTCCTGGACGTGCGCAACGTCCAGCTGCCGGCGGTCCAGGACCAGCTCGGCGAATT
>DASZQQ010000030.1:0-3684 GCA_035549595.1 Caulobacteraceae bacterium | reverse complement strand
CTCCTTCTTGGCGCGGCCGCCGCCTTCGCCTTCCAGCACTGCTTCCAGTTCGCGCAGGCGCGCGATCGACTGGCTGATGGTGCGCCAGTTGGTCAGCGTGCCGCCCAGCCAGCGGTGGTTGACGTAGTACTGGGCGCAGCGGCGCGCGGCGGTGGCGATCGGCTCGGAGGCCTGGCGCTTGGTGCCGACGAACAGCACCCGGCCGCCGGCGGCGGCGACCTCGCGCACCTTCACCAGGGCCTGGTGAAGCAGCGGCATGGTCTGCGACAGGTCGATGATGTGGATGTTGGCCCGCGAGCCGAAGATGTAGCGTTCCATCTTCGGGTTCCAGCGGTGCGTCTGGTGGCCGAAGTGGGCGCCAGCTTCCAAGAGCTGACGCATGGTGAATTCGGGTAGCGCCATGAACCTTGTCCTTCTTCCGGTTCGATGCCTCCGCAGAGCCCACCCCCCTTGCGGGAGGACCGGAACGGAAACGCGCGGGGATTGACCCGCGCGTCGCCGAACGCCCTGCGTGCGTGATGGGCCGGGCAAATAGGCGCAAACGGCAGAAATTGCAAGGCGAGGCGCGCGACACCTGCCCACAGCCCCCAATACCGCTCATCCCGGCGAACGCCGGGACCCAGGCCGGACTCTGCGCAGGCCGCAACCTCTCCTTTTGACCACGAAGGACACGAAGGACACAAAGTCCACGAAGCCTTTCCAATCGCGCGAAGCGCAGGCGATCAGACTCATTGACGCTTCGCGCCGCAGGGCCCCTTCGTGCCCTTTGTGTCCTTCGTGTCCTTTGTGGTGAAACCTTCAGCCTCTGAGCCCGCAGGCGGGCTCTGGCCTGGGTCCCGACTTGCGTCGGGATGAGCGGAAGTGGGAGGGTTTCGCAGCCCCGTCCCCCCTCAGATGTCCTCGACCAGGGCCACGCCGGGGGCGGTCTTGAGGGCGCCGCGGACGGCCTGGTCCAGCTGGTAGCGGCCGGGGAGCTTCAGTTCGACCTCGCGGCCGCCGCCGAAGGCCGCGACGAAGATCACCTCGCCGCCGCCGGAGCCGGAGGGGCTGGGCCTGAGGCGCTTCTTCAGCACCTCGATCTCGGCCGCCGAGGGGAAGAGGTGCACGCGCACGCCCGCGGCGGCGTGCTCGATGGCCTTGTCCAGCGGCTGGGCGTCGTCGCCGAAGAAGCGCACCTCGCCGTCGTTGGCCTTGGCCCTGACCCTCAGCACCACGGCGTTGCCCGGCTCCAGCAGCTCGCGGCAACGGCGCAGGGTCTCGGGCGGGAACAGCACCTCGTACTCGCCGGTGGGGTCGGACAGGTTCACGAAGGCGAACTTCTCGCCGCTGTTGGCGGCGGTGCGCTCCTGCCGGCGGCGGACCATGCCGACCATCTTGAACGCCTCGGCCCCCGCCATCGCGCCGGCCAGGGCGTCGGCGTAGAGCGTGGTGCGCTGGCGGCGCAGCACCGAGACGATGTCGTCCAGCGGGTGGCCGGAGAGGTAGAAGCCGACGGCGGCCAGCTCCTCGTCCAGCTGCCGCACCGGATCCCAGGCCTCGGTCTTGGGCAGGCGCGGGCGGGCGGCGTCGGACTGGTCGCCGAACAGGCTCACCTGGGCCGAGGCGCGATCGGCGGCCACGCTCTGGGCGTAGGCGATCAGGGTGTCGGCGGCCTCGACGATCTGGGCGCGGTTGGGATGGATGGAGTCGAAGGCGCCGGCGCGGGCGAGGTTCTCCAGCGCGCGCTTGTTGACCTGGCGCGGGTCGATGCGCTCGAGGAAGTCGAACAGGTCGCGGAAGCGCCCGCCCTCGTCGCGCACCTCGACGACGTGCTTCATCGCCGCCTCGCCGACGTTGCGCACGGCGCCCAGGGCGTAGAGCACCTTGCCGTCCTCGACCTCGAAGTCGGCGCCCGAGCGGTTGATGTCGGGGGCGACGATCGGCACGCCCATGCGCTTGGCGTCCTGGTAGAACACGGCCAGGCGGTCGGTGTTGGAGATGTCGAGGCTCATCGAGCCAGCGAAGAACTCCACCGGCGCGTTGGTCTTCAGCCAGGCGGTCTGGTAGCTGACGAAGGCGTAGGCGGCCGCGTGGCTCTTGTTGAAGCCATAGCCGGCGAACTTGGCCACCAGGTCGAAGATGTCGCCCGCCTGCTGGCCCGGCACGCCCTTGGCCTCGGCCCCGGCGACGAAGCGCGCCCGCTGGAGGTCCATCTCCTCCTTCTTCTTCTTGCCCATGGCGCGGCGCAGGATATCGGCGTCGCCCAGGCTGTAGCCGGCCAGGACCTGGGCGATCTTCATCACCTGCTCCTGGTAGACGATGATGCCGTAGGTCTCCTTCAGCACCGGCTCGAGCCAGGGGTGCAGCCAGACGATCGGCTTGCGGCCCGACTTGCCGTCACAGAAGGCGTCGATGTTGTCCATCGGGCCGGGGCGGTAGAGGGCGCCTAGCGCGGTGACGTCCTCGATGCTCTCGGGGCGCAGCTTGCGCAGGGTGTCGCGCATCCCCTGCCCTTCGAACTGGAACACCCCGACGGTCTGGCCGGCGGACATCAGGTTGTAGACGTTCTGGTCGTCGAGCGGGATCGTCGACATGTCGACCGCCGCCCCGCGCCGGGCCATGTGCCCGACCGCGCGGTTGATCACCGTGAGCGTCTTCAGGCCCAGGAAGTCGAACTTCACCGGTCCGGCGCTCTCGATCCACTTCATGTTGAACTGGGTGGCCGGGATGTCCGAGCGCGGGTCGCGGTAGAGCGGGGCCAGCTCGGTCAGCGGCCGGTCGCCGATGACGACGCCGGCGGCGTGGGTCGAGGCGTTGCGGTAGAGGCCCTCGAGCTGCAGGGCGACGTCGAGCAGTTCGGCGACGCTCTCCTCGTCGCGGCGGGCCTGCTGCAGGCGCGGCTCGATCTCGATCGCCTTGGCCAGGGTGACCGGGTTGGCCGGATTGTTCGGCACCATCTTGGCCAGGCGGTCGACCATGCCCAGCGGCAGCTGCATCACCCGGCCGACGTCGCGCAGCACGGCCCGGGCCTGCAGGGTGCCGAAGGTGATGATCTGGGCCACCCGGTCGCGGCCGTACTTCTCCTGGACGTAGGTGATCACCTCCTCGCGCCGTTCCTGGCAGAAGTCGGTGTCGATGTCGGGCATGGACACGCGGGCCGGATCGAGGAAGCGCTCGAACAGCAGGTTGAAGCGCATCGGATCGAGGCCGGTGATCAGGAGCGACCACGCCACGAGGGAGCCCACGGCCGATCCCCGCCCCGGGCCCACCGGGATGCCGCGCGAGACGGCGAACTTCATGAAGTCCGACACGATCAGCAGGTAGCCGGCGAAGCCCATGCCGATGATGACGCCGAGCTCGCGCTCCAGCCGGTCCCAGTAGTCCTGCTCCGGCGCCGACAGGGGGTTGGACGCCAGCCGCGCGCGCAGCCCCTCGCGCGCCTGGGCGGCCAGTTCCTCCTCCTCGCTGCGCCCGCCGACGGTGTTGAAGCGCGGCAGCACCGGGTCGCGCTTCCTGACCATGAAGGCGCAGCGCCGGGCGATCTCGATGGTGTTGTCGCAGGCTTCCGGCAGGTCGGCGAACAGGGTCCGCATCTCGGCCGGGCCCTTGAACCAGTGCTCGGCGGTGACGCGCCGGCGCTCCTCCTGGCCGACGAAGGCGCCGTCGGCGATGCACCGGAGGGCGTCGGGCGCGCGCCAGGTCTTG
>DASZQQ010000029.1:0-7321 GCA_035549595.1 Caulobacteraceae bacterium | reverse complement strand
GCGGCGACGGCGTTGCGGGGACCTGCGGCGGCGGCAGCTTGGCCTGGGCGCGCGCCTGCGCCGGCAGGTCCGAGGCGTCCGGCAGGGCCGGGACCGAGGGCTCGGCCGCGGCGAAGTCGAACACGCTCAGGAGGTCGCCCGTCACCGTCCGCCGCCAGGGCGAGATGTGCGGCTCGGCGACGCCGAAGCGGGCCTCCAGCAGGCGCAGGATCGAGGTGTGGTCGAACACCTGGGAGTTCACCCAGCCGCCCCGGGTCCAGGGCGAGACCACGATCATCGGCACGCGCGGGCCGAGGCCCATGGGCTCGCCGTGGTAGAGTTCGCCGTCCAGGGCGACGGTGCTCCTGCCGGGCGCGGTCCCGGCCGGCGGGACCAGCGGCGGGACGTGGTCGAAGAAGCCGTCGTTCTCGTCGTAGGTGAGGATGAAGGCGGTCTTGCCCCACACCTCCGGGTTGGCGGCCAGCGCCGCGATCAGGCGCGCGGTGAGGTCGGCGCCGGCGCCGGGCGTCGCCGTCGGGTGTTCGCAGAGCTTGTACGGCGCGACGATCCACGAGACCTGCGGCAGGGTCCCCGCGGCGACGTCGCGGCCGAAGGCGGCGACCAGGTGCTCGCCTTCGGAGGTCTTGGCGTTGCCGGCGTTGGAGCCGGGGGCCCAGGCCCGGCCTCGGTCGTAGAGCGGCTGTCCGGCCTCGACGCCGCGGAAGCTGGCGAAATAGGCCAGGGCGTTGTCGCCGTAGTTGTCGTACTCCTGGTAGAGCTTCCAGGAGACGCCCGCGGCCTGCAGGCGCTCGGCGTAGGTCGGCCAGCGGTAGCCGGCGAAGGCCTTGGCGTCGTTGTCCGGATCGGCCGTCTCGTTGGGCTCCTCGGGCGGGTTCATGACCACCTGGTGGCCCTCGTCGCCGACCGCCAGGCCGCTGGTGCCGGTGAACAGGTACATGCGGTTCGGGTTGGTTGGTCCGAACACGGAGCAATGTGCCGCGTCGCACACCGTGAAGGCGTCGGCCAGGGCGTAGTGGAACGGGATGTCGTCGCGGGTGAAGTAGCCCATGGAAAGGTCGGACTTGGCCGGGATCCAGGCGTCGTGCCAGCGCCAGCGCGCGTGCGAGCCCTTCCAGTTGTGGTCCAGGCTCTGCATCGCCTGGGCCGCCGTGGCGCCGGCGTCGAGGCGGAACGGCGTCACCGCTTCGGGCGATCCGTCCTTGCGTGGCTGGTGGAACACGCTGGCGCCGCCCGGCAGGGTCAGCGGCCTGGGGTCGGCGAAGCCGCGCACGCCGCGCATCGCGCCGAAGTAGTGATCGAACGAGCGGTTCTCCTGCATGAAGATCACGACGTGCTCGAGATCCTGCAGGGTCCCGGTGCGGCGGCTGGCCGGCAGGGCCAGGGCGCGGGCGATGGCGTCGGGCCAGGCGGCCGCGGCGGCGGCCCCGGCGCCGAGGCGCAGGAAGCCGCGCCGGCTATTGGCGGTAGCGGTCAAGGGCGTCTCCCAGGGCGTCCTTCAGGGGCGAAAGCCAGGGCTCGTAGGCGCGCCACTGGTCCAGGCCGTCGCGGTTGATCGGCCGGCGCACCTGCTCGGCGCTCGGCGTGCGCACGCTGCGGCGGTTCTCGTGGAACGCCAGGCAGGCCGGCTCGAACGGCAGGCCGCAGTGGTCCAGCAGGCGCCGCACGACGCCCTCCAGGTCGGCGACCACGTCCTCGTGCTGCACGCGCAGCACCTTGCCGGGCAGGGCCTCGTCCCAGTGCGCCATCAGGTCGAGGTAGGTGCGGTAGTAGCGGGCGATGTCCTCGGCGCTGTAGGCGAACTCCTGGCCCTGGGCGAACAGCTGCTTGAGGTTGGAGAAGCAGCACGACATCGGATCGCGCCGCGCGTCGATGACGGTCGCGTTCGGCAGCATCAGGTGGATGAGGCCGATGTGGCGGAAGTTGTTGGGGTTCTTGTCGATGAACAGCGGCCGCCCCGAGCGGTACGCCGCCGCCTCGGTCAGGTAGCGTGCGCCGAGCTCCGCGAAGGCCCCGGCGCCCAGCTCGGCCAGGACCGCCGGATAGAGGGGGTTGTCCAGGTCCGGGTCGCGGCCCTGCAGGTCCAGGACGATGCGCTGGACCATGGCCAGTTCCTGCGTGCCCTCGACCTGCGAATGCGAGGCGAGGATCTGCTCGAGCAAGGTCGAGCCCGAGCGCGGCAGGCCGACGATGAAGATCGGGTCGGGCCGCGCATCGCCCCAGCCGGCGCGGGCCTCGAAGAAGGCGCGCGTGCACACCTGGCGCTGGCGCGCGGTGTTGCCCTCGATGATCTCGGGCCGGTAGCGGCTCTCGGCCCGCTTCAGGGCGTTGCCGCGCTCGTAGTGGACCCAGGACTGCGCCGTCTCGCCGGCGTCCTCCAGCGCCTTGCCGAGGGCGAAGTTGAGGTGGATGCGGTCGACGGACGTGGTGGTCGCGGCGGCCTCGCAGGCGCGCATCTGCGCGATCGCGGCCTCGTCGAAGCGGTAGGTCTTGAGGTTGGCGAGGCTCCACCAGGCGTCGCCGAAATCCGGCCGGGCGGCGGCCGCCGCCTGGTACGAGGCGATCGCCTCGGGCACGCGGCCGACCGTCTTCAGCGCATGGCCGCGCCAGAGGTTGAGGTCCGGCGAGGCGGGGAACCGGGCCACCAGCGCGTCGTAGACCTCGATCGCCGCGCCGCTGTCGCCGAGCCCGACCAGGGCGGCCGCCTCGATGGCGCGGTAGTCGGCATTGGCCGGCTCGGCCTCGAGCAGAATGCGGATCTGCTTCAGCGCCGCCTCGTGCCGGTGCCGCTGCACCAGGCAGTCGGCGTAGTCGTAGCGCGCAGCGCGGTAGTCGGGCGCCAGCTCCAGGGCCGCCGCCAGCAGGGTCTCGGCGTCGTCGAGGGCGTCGCGGACCATGCCGATCCTGGCCAGCAGCCGCATCGCCTCGGGATGGTCGCCGTGGCGGATCAGGAAGGCGCGGATCATCGGCTCGGCGCGCGCCACCTCGCCGTCGGAGAACAGGGCGGTGGCGGCGACCACCTCGGGCGGCAGGGCCTTCAGCGTCGCCACGTGGGCGGCGGCCGTGGCCGCGTTCTGCGCCTCCCCCGTCAGCCGGTAGAGGCCCTCGAGCATGCGCCAGCTCATCGGCAGGGCCGGATTGATGTTCACCGCGGCGAGCAGGGCCGCGACCGCCCGCGGGGCGTCCTTCCGGGCCACGTGGCAGAGGCCGCGTTCCTCGTGAAGGCGGCTGAACCGGGGCTGGAGGGCTTCCAGCCTTTCGAGCACGGCCAGCGCCTCATCGATGAGCAGCAGATGGCGAAGGCTGGTCGCGGCCAGCAGCAGCAGGTCGCGGTTTTCGGGATAGCCAGACAGCAGGGCCTCGGCGCCGGCCAGGGCCCCCTCATGCCGGCCGCCGGACGACAGCGCCCGAAGGCGCGCCACCTCCTGTTCCACGGACGGTGAAGCGAGGATCTGGGCGGTCGAAGGCATGGAGGGGAAGAGTGTCTCGATAAGGAAGGCGGCGGCGCCCAGTCACTCCACTAGGCGCCGCCGATGACAGTTCGCAGACAGTCCGGGGTCGGACCGTCGTCAGGCCGCTAGAAGTGCGCGCCGACCTTGATCGAGACCACGCGCGGGCGCAGCGGCACCTTCTCCAGGATGAACTGGGTCGAGGAGGTGAACGTGCTGGCGTGCGAGTTGCCGAGGTTCTGGCCGACCAGCTGGACAGTCCAGTTGTCCTTCGAGATGCCGATCGAGGCGTCGAAGGTGGTGTAGGCCGGCATCTCGTAGCGCAGCAGGGTGGTGCTGGGCACGACCACGCCGGCGCCGGAGGCGTAGGTGGCGGGCTGGTTGAACATGCTGCCCGTGTAGTTGATGCTGCCCTGGACGAAGGCCTTGTAGTTGTCGATCTCCCAGTCGTAGCGGGCGTTCACGGCGCCCTGGAACTTCGGCGAGAACGGCGGCGTCGAGCCGACGGCGCCGAAGGGGTTCTGGAACGGCACCACGCCGACGCCCTTGGTGAACACCTGGGTGATGCACTGGCCGAAGGCCGGCGTGCCGGCGATGTTGTCGACCAGGCACGGCGAGTTCGCCTGCCGGGCGTCGTTGTACGAGCCCGACGCCATCACCGAGAGGCCCTCGGTGACCTTGGCGTTGATCTGGAACTCGGCGCCCTTGATCGTGTAGTTCGGGCCGTTGACGCCGAAGGTGGTGTTGCCAAGCTGCGTCGGGTTGAAGAACAGCAGCTGAACGTTGTCCCACTGCATGTAGTAGGCCGACAGGTTGACCACGACGCGGTGGTCCAGCAGCGCCGTCTTCAGGCCGATCTCGTAGTTGGTCAGGGAGTCCGGGGCATAGCCGTTCGGCTTGCGGAACTGGGCCGGCCCGTTCGCCGTCAGCTTGGCGACGTTGCTGACCGAGCGGTTGAAGCCGCCGGGGCGGAAGCCCTGCGAGAAGGTGAAGTAGGCCAGCGTCGAGGGCGTCACGTGCCAGGTGACGTTCGCGCGGCTGCGGAAGCCGCTGTAGGTCACGTGGTCGTTGGCCGCGTCGATGTTGACGAGGGCGCCGCACTGGCCGTTGGGCACGTTGGTGCAGCCGGTGTCGGTGCCGTACTGCGAGCCGACCTCGAACTCCTTGTACTGGTACCAGCGCGTCCCGCCCGTGATCGTCAGGACGTTCGGAATGAGGTCGTAATCGACCGAGATGAAGAGGGCGGTCTGGTCGTAGCCGCGCTGGGTGTCCTCGCCGAACGCGGTGGTGTCGCCGCGCTCGCCGGGGAAGTTGGCGGTCGAGCCGGGGGCGGTGTGCGTGTTGGCGACGCAGGTCGGGCCGCCGGCGAGCGCCAGCGCCAGGTTCTGCGGCGTGCAGGACGGCACGGTCTTATAGTTGAAGTTCATATTGTCGTAGATCTTGAACTGTTCGTAGAAGGCGCCGCCGATCGCCCGCAGCCGCCAGTCGTCGGGCGTCGAGAGGCGCACTTCGCTGGTGAAGTGCGTCGAGTGGACCACATCGCGCCAGCTCGTCACCGGCGAGTAGCAGACGGGCGCGAGATTGCCGAAGCCCGTGCCGCCGCCGGTGCAGGCGTAGTACTCGCCGCCGGTCGACCGCGAATAGTTGGTGTAGTCGGCCTGCTGGTCGATGTGGCGGTCCATCCAGCCGCCGGTGTAGATCGCCTTCAGCGGGCCGAGCTTGCCGTTGACGGTCCATGAGGTGTTGTACCAGCGGTCATGGTCGAAGGACGGGCTGAAGGCGGTGATCTGCAGCGGCTTCAGCGGCTGGAAGTCCGACCCGACCGGATACTCGGCCGAGAGGCCCTCTTCGCGCAGGCTCGAGAAGCTCTGCTGGATCAGCACGTCCCAGTCGTCGTTGACCTGCCACAGCACCGAGGCGCGGGCGCCGGCGTAGTCGACCGGGTTCCAGTCCTTGCCGGCGACGCTGTTGTTGTTGGCCTGGGGCGCCACCGACTGGGGCAGGGCGCACAGGTGCTGCGGTCCGCCCGCCGGCAGGCCGTTCGGGCACACGCCCTGGCCGTTCGGCGTGATGTTCCAGTACGTGTTGCCCAGGTCCTCGTTCGACCGCGTGAACGTGCTGGGCACGTTGTCGATGTAGCCGCCGTGGTGGTCGTTGTAGGCGACCAGGCGCACCGCCAGCTTGTCCTGCACGACCGGGATGTTCAGCGTGATCTGGCCCGCGGCGTTCGAGGCGCCCTGGGCGGTCCAGCCGTAGCTGCCCTCGGCGTAGCCGGAGAACTCGTGGGTGTTCGGCTTGTTGGTGATGTAGCGCACCGCCCCGGCCTCGGCGCCGCCGCCGAACAGGGTGCCTTGCGGGCCCTCCAGCACCTCGATGCGCTCCAGGTCGACGGCGTAGATGTCGACGTTGTGCGCCGGGAACTGCATCGACTGGTCGTCGAGGTAGAGGGCCACGTTCGGGAAGGTCGCGATCGTGGCGCTGGACTGGTTGCCCTGCAGGCCGGCCGACAGGCCGCGCATGAAGATCACGCCCTGGCCCGGACCGTTCTTGCCGAAGGTCACGTTGGGGGTGAACTTGACCAGGTCGTCCAGCGTCTCGATGTTCAGCCGGGAGATCGTCTCCTTGCCGAACGCCTGGACGGTCATCGGCACCTTCTCGACCGACTCGTCACGGCGCTGGGCCGAGACGACGACCTCGGAGACGGCCGTCGACATGGCGTCCGATCCGCCGGTCGTGGCGTCGGCCGCCCTGGCCGCCCCCGCGCTGAGCAGCGCGAGCGCGGCGCACGACATCGTGTATCTGGTCTTCATGCAGTAATCCCCCGTCTTGGTGAGAAACGACCGCAATCGTGCTGCGCCACCCCGCCCGACTAGCTTTATCGGGTGGCGTTTGTCAGTACACGTTGCAGTACAATAAAGTATATTTAGGTCGTACCTATGGGGCGGCGGCGTGACGGTTCTGTGAACCGCGGATGAATATTTGCCGACGCTATAGTCTCAGATCGAAGGCCGGGTCAGGCGGGCGCGGAACCAGGCGCCGGCGGCAACGACCAGGACGAGGCCGACCGCCGCCGCGGCGTAGGACACCAGCTCCAGGAACTGCACCCACGAGAGGCTGATCCCGGCCAGGTTCTGGACCAGCAGCAGGGCCACCGAGGCGGCGTAGCCGCAGGCGTCGGCGACGTAGATCAGGAAGCCGGCGTTGCCGGCCTTGCCGCCGGCGGCGACAAGGCGGTCGAACAGCAGGGCGTTGAACGGGGTGTAGGCGAGGTAGAGACCCGCGCCGAGGGCGATCATCCAGGTCACCGGGCCGACCAGCCCGTTCTGGAACGCCAGGGTCGAGAGCCCGGTCAGCAGCAGGCCCGCCGCGACGAGGCCGAGGTTGGCCAGGAACGCCATGCGGTTGTCGCGCACCAGCATCATCACCGCCAGCATGACGAGCACGATCATCGCTACCGGGACCTCGGAGACGGTGAAGATGGCCGCGTCCTTGGCGAAGCCCAGGCCGTTCCAGATCTCGACGGCGAAGTTGTCGCGGAAGTCGCGCAGCGCCGTCAGCCCGACGTAGATCACCAGGAGCGCGGCGAGGCCCGGGGCGTAGGCGGCGAACATCGCCTTGCGCGCGGCCCCGTCCATCGGCGCGCGCGCGGTCCTCAGGCGCTCGTCCTCGGCGGTGGGCGGCGGCATCAGCACGAGGCCGAAGACGCAGACCAGCAGCAGCGGGGCGAACATCAGGCCCGTCGCCGCCGGCATCCACGCCTCGCTGGCAAGGCCGTGCAGCATCAGGCTGGCGCCGGCCGACTTCACCACGCCGGACGAGACGATGAAGCTGGCGCACAGGATGGCGCCCAGCAGCTCGGACTGCCGCCGTCCCTC
>DASZQQ010000028.1:0-13400 GCA_035549595.1 Caulobacteraceae bacterium | reverse complement strand
CGGCAAGGCGCGAGAGGTGCTGCACCCGGACTGGACCGTGAGGCCCGAGGAGCAGGTCCCGGGGGCGCCGCCCGCCAGCTTCGACCTCGCCGAAGGCTTCGCCGACGCGGTGGCGTGGTACAAGGCCGCAGGCTGGATGCGCTGAAGCGGGCCCGCGGCATGCGCTCGCAGCGGCAATTGCGGCGCCGCACCCAAACCGGAGTTCCGCGCAGTTGAAGGGGCGGCCACGAACCTGTAACGGTGGGTCGGGGCTTCGTCCGCGAAGCGATCCGGAAGTATCGCAGTATGCGGGAACATCGACAATTGTCCTTGGTTGAGAGCGAGATGGACGATCCTAACGGGTCCATGCGCAGTGATATCGCGGCCATCTTCGAGAAGGTTCTCGGCCGGCCCGTCCAGATCACGGACAAGACGGATATTGTGGAAGACCTTGGCCTGGATTCCCTGGGGGTGATGGATTTCGTCATGGCTATCGAAGACTTCTACGACATCTCGATACCGCTGGACCGCACGGCGCAGGTGCAGACGGTCGGCGACCTGATCCACGCCGTCCAAGAGCTGCGGGCGGCGGCCTGACCATGGCGATTCTCGGTCATCACGCGACCTACAAGGCCGCCTACGACGCGGTGCGCGCCCTCGGCATCGACCCCCTCAACGTCCGCTTCGACAGCGTCCTGTCGCCGACGGAAGGGGTCCTGGCGGGCCGCAAGACCATCCTCCTGGGCACCAACAATTACCTGGGCCTGACCTTCGACGAGACCTGCCTGGAGAAGGCCGTCGAGGCGACGAAGAGCCAGGGCACGGGCACCACCGGCTCGCGCATCGCCAACGGCAGCTATTCCGGGCACCTGATGCTCGAGCAGTCGCTGGCCGAGTTCTACGGCCGCCAGCACGCGATGGTGTTCACCACCGGCTACCAGGCCAACCTCGGCGTCCTGTCGGCCCTGGTCGGCCGCGGCGACCACCTGATGCTGGACGCCGACAGCCACGCCTCGATCTACGACGGCTCGCGGCTGGGCATGGCCGAGGTGATCCGCTTCCGGCACAACAACCCCGAGGACCTGTACAAGCGCCTGCGGCGCCTGGAAGGCCAGCCGGGCGAGCGCCTGATCGTCGTCGAGGGCATCTATTCGATGCTGGGCGACACCGCCCCACTGAAGGAGATCGCCGACGTCAAGCGCCAGACCGGCGCCTACCTGCTGGTGGACGAGGCCCATTCGCTAGGCGTGCTCGGCGAGACCGGCCGGGGCCTCGCCGAGGCCGAGGGCGTGGAGGCCGACGTCGACTTCATCGTCGGCACCTTCTCCAAGAGCCTGGGCAGCGTCGGCGGCTTCTGCGTCTCCGACCACCCGGACTTCGACGTCATGCGGCTGGTCAGCCGCCCGTACATGTTCACCGCCTCCCTGCCGCCGGGCGTGATCGCCTCGACGATCGAGGCGCTGCACCAGATGCGCGCCCGCCCGGAGCTGCGCGCCCAGCTGATGCGCAACGCCAAGCGCCTGCACGAGGGCCTGAACGCCCTCGGCTTCGAGACCGGCCCCGAGGCCAACCCGATCGTGGCCGTGGTCATGCCCGACCAGATGACGGCGATCGCGGCCTGGAAGATGCTGCTGGAGGGCGGCCTCTACCTGAACCTGGCGGTGCCGCCGGCGACCCCCGGCAACCTCAACCTGCTGCGTTCGAGCGTCAGCGCCGCCCACTCCGTGGCCCAGATCGACACCGCCATCGACATCTTCGCGCACATGGGTCGCGAGCTCGGCCTCCTGAAGACGGACCGCCGGCGCGCGGGCGGCGCCAGCTAGAAAGAGCCAAATGGCGGTCGCCGCCCCGGCCCCTTTCAGGACTTCGTGGCGGCCGTCCATCCTGGACGGCTACATGCTGCGCATGCTGACCCGTCCGGCGGCCAGCGTGCTGGCCGTCACCCTGGTGGCCTTCCTGCTCGAACAGACGCTGCGCCTGATCAAGGAGCTCAGCTCCTCGGGCGCGCACCTGAACTTCCTGTTCGGGATGATCACCAACCTGATCCCGTACCACCTGGGCCTGGCTCTGCCGGCGGCGTTCTTCGTGGCCATGTTCATGGTCATCGCCCGACTGGACGAGGACAGCGAGATCGACGCGATCCTGGCCGGCGGCGTCTCGTTCGAGCGCATGGTCGCGCCGCTGGTGTTCATCGGCGTCCTGCTGACCATCGTCAGCCTGCTGCTGACGGGCTTCCTGCAGCCCTACGCCCGGTTCGGCTACCGCGCCGTGCGCAACGCCGCCCTGGAGGCCGGCTGGACCGCGCAGCTGGACCCGCAGGTGTTCATGAGCGCGGGCCCCAACTTCACGATCACCGCCGACGAGGTCGACGCCACCGGCCGCGACCTGAAGGGCGTCTTCATCCGCAAGTCCACGCCCGAAGGCGAGATGATCGTCACCGCCAAGGAGGGCAAGCTGGGGCTGAAGCCCGACGGCAAGACCACCGAGCTGACCCTCAACGGCGGCGTCGGCTACGCCGACGGCCCGCACGGCAACCCGCGCCTGCTGCGGTTCGGCAACGTCACCGACTTCGAGACCCTGGGCGGGGCCGAGAAGCTGAAGCCGCGCGGCGGCGACGAGCAGGAGCTGACGACCCTCGAGCTGCTGCAGGAGATGAAGCGGCCCGACGCCCTGATCCCGAAGCTGACCCTCGAGGCGGAGCTCTATTCGCGCCTCGCCCGGTCGCTGGCGATCCCGTTCCTGCCGCTGCTGGCGCTGCCGCTGGCCATGGCCGCCAAGCGCGGCCGGCGCGCGCCGGGGATGATCGTCGGCGCGGTGATCCTGGTCGGCTACCACCACGGCGTCACCCTGGCCAAGAACTTCGCCCGCAACGGCGCCGTGCCGCCGATCGTGGCCCTGGGCGGCATGTTCCTGCTGATCGGGGGGTTCGGGCTGTGGCTGTTCCTGTCCAGCCGGCGGCGGCCTGGCGAGACGCCGATCTCGGGCCTGTTCCACCTGTTCGAAACCTTCTTCGAGCGGCGCTCGAAGGTGAAGCCGACCGCCATGCAGACCCGCGGCGGCCTCAGCCTGACGGGCTACCTGAGCCGCATCTTCGCGGTGCGCACCCTGGTGGCGGTCGCCGCCCTCCTGGGCCTGCTGCAGCTGATCGACCTTCTGGAGCGGACCAGCGACATCCTCGCGCGCGGCGGGGTGCTCGACATCGGCCGCTACCTGCTGCTGCGGCTGCCGTCGATGTTCCAGCAGATCTGCGGTTTCGCGGTGCTGGCCGGGGCGCTCTTCACATTCAACCAGCTGGCGCAGTCCAGCGAGATGGTGGCGATGCGCGCCACCGGCCTGTCGCTATGGCAGATCTTCCGCCGCGCCCTGCCCGTGGTCCTGGCGGTGGCGGCCATCGACCTCGTCGTCGCCGAGGAGTTCACGCCCCGCGCCGAGCAGGCGCTGGCCTCGTGGTGGGACGCCACCGCCCCGGCGGCGCAGAAGAAGGCGCCCGAGGCGAAGTGGTTCCGCATCGGCGACGACCTGGCCGTCGCCCAGGCCGCCAGCGGCAACGGCGACGTCATCAGACACCTGTCGATCTACGAGCGCGATCCGGACACCTCGCTGCACCGGCGCCTGACGGCAGCCTCGGCCACGCCCGAGCCGGGCGGCTGGCGCCTGCACGACGCCGTCGTCACCGACATCGGCCAGGACCGTGCGGTCGTCACCTCGCGCGGCGACATGCACTGGGACACCACCTTGAGCGCCGGCGACGTCGCGCGGCTGTTCTCCGACAGCTACGACATTTCCTCGCGCACGGCCCTGAAGGCCCTGACCGGCAAGGAGCCGGTGACGCGCGCGCCGTCGGAGTTCAAGACCCGCCTCTACCGCACCCTGGCCGAGGGCTTCGCCCCGATCATCGCCCTGATGCTGGCGCTGCCGGCGGCGCTCGGCCATCCGCGCAGCAACAAGACCGGGCCGCTGCTGTTCGGCCTGGGCGGAGGCCTGCTCTACCTGGTCGTCGACGGCCTGCTGACCGCCATGGGTTCGACCGGCGTCCTGCCGCCCGCCATCGCCGCCTGGGGCGCGCCGCTCGCCTTCGGGGCCGGGGTGCTCACCGTGCTTCTGTACATCGACGAGTAGCGAGGTCCGATGCCCGGGGGGCCCATCGAGATCCTGCCCGTGTCGGGCGCGAAGATGCTGGAGCGCTTCATCCGCGTGCCGATGCGGCTGAACGCGGCCGATCCGGCCTGGATCTCGCCGCTGCTCTACGAGCGCCGCGAAGCCCTGTCGAAGAAGAACCCCTACTTCGAACACGCCGACGTGCAGTTCTGGCTGGCGGTGCGCGACGGCCGCGACGTCGGCCGCATCAGCGCCCAGATCGACCACCTGGCGCGCGAGGAGCCGGACCTGCCCACCGGCCACTTCGGCATGATCGCCGCAGAGGACGATCCCGAGGTGTTCGCCGCCCTGTTCGCGGCCGCGGAGGCCTGGCTGAAGGCGCGTGGCAAGGTCCGCGTCCAGGGTCCGTTCAACCTCTCGATCAACGAGGAGACCGGCCTTCTCGTCGAGGGCTACGAGCATCCGCCGTTCGTGATGATGCCGCACGACGAACCCTACACGAAGGCGCGCATCGAGGCCCTGGGCTACGTCAAGGCCAAGGACATGCACGCCTGGCTGACCGGCGTGCCGGAGTGGAAGCCCGCCATCCGCCGCCGGCTCGACAAGCCGCTGCCGCCGGGCGTGGCCATGCGGGCGGCGGACATGAAGCGGTTCGGGGCCGAGGTCGACTCCCTGGTCGACATCTACAACGACGCCTGGAGCGAGAACTGGAACTCGGTCCCGATCACCCCGGCCGAGGCCCGCTTCCTGAAGGAGAGCCTGGGCCTCCTGATCAAGAAGGACGGCATCGTCTTCGTCGACATCGACGGCGAGCCGGCCGGCTTCGGCGTGCTGATTCCGGACCTGAACGACCTGATCAAGGACCTGGGCGGTCGGCTCTTGCCGTTCGGCTGGGCCAGGCTGCTGTGGCGCCTGAAGATCGGGCCCATTCACCGCGGCCGGGTGCCGCTGATGGGGGTGAAGAAGAAGTTCGCCCGCGACCCGCGCGGCGCAGCCGCCCCGTTCCTGATCATGGACGCCATGCTCAAGCAGGGCGTGCGCTACGGCATCGAGCAGTGCGAGTGCGGCTGGATCCTCGAGGACAACCGCCCCATGCGCCACATCCTCGAGAACCTGGGCGCCGTGCCATACAAGACCTACCGGGTGTACGAGCGGATGATCGGGTAAGGGGCCCTGACAGGGTCCGCGGCGCGGGCGGGGACATGATCCCTGTCGCAGACAGGGTTCGTGTCCCCTCCAGACTGGCGCGCTCCGCGAGGGGACACGATCCCTGCGGTATCATGTCCCCGGCTCGACTGCCCTTGGGTGAGACGGTTACGGCCGCGTCGGTGGATCAACGAGGTAGCCCATGCGCAAGGTCGAAGCCCGGACGCTGGAGTCCATCGCCGACTACGCCCTCGTCGAGGCCGAAGTCCCGCAGCCCGGGCCCGGCGAGGTGCTGGTCGAGGTCGCGGCCTGCGGCGTGGGCTATGTCGACGCGCTGGTCGCGCTGGGCCGCTACCAGGTCAAGCCGCCGTTGCCGCACACGCCCGGGCAAGAGGCGGGCGGACGAGTCGCGGCGCTGGGGCCGGATGTGGCGGGCCTGGCCGTCGGAGACCGGGTGATGGCGAGCGTGCGCGGCGGCTTCGCCGAGTTCGCCCTGGCCCCGGCGGCGGCCGTGCGGAAGATCCCGGACCGGATGAGCTTCGCCCAGGCCGCCGGCTTCAACATCAACTATGTCACGGCCCTGCACGGCCTCGCCGACCGCGCTGCGCTGCAGGCCGGCGAGACGGTGGTGGTGCTGGGCGCCGCGGGCGGGCTCGGCGCGGCTGGGGTGCAGGTGGCCACGCGCCTGGGCGCCCGGGTCGTCGCCTGCGCCTCGACCGAGGAAAAGCGCGCCTTCTGCCGCGAACTCGGCGCCGACGAGACCCTGGACACGACACCCGAGGGCTGGCGCGACCGGCTGAAGGCGGCGTGCGGCGGGCGCGGCCCCGACGTGGTGTTCGATCCCGTGTGCGGGCCCCTGTTCGAGCCGGCGTTCCGGTCGCTGGGCTGGCGCGGCCGCCACCTGGTGCTGGGCTTCGTCGGCGGACCGATCCCGGCCCTGCCGGCGAACCTGACCCTGATGAAGGGCGCCGCCCTGGTCGGCGTCGACGTGCGCCAGTTCCTGCTGTTCGAGCCGGCGCTGGCGCGCGCGCACCTCGACCGCCTGCTGGCCTGGGTGGCCGAGGGCGAGCTGTCGCCCCCGGTCGGCCGGACCTTCCCGCTGGAGGCGTTCGCCGAGGCTCTGGAGTTCGCCCTGACCGGCCAGGGAACCGGCAAGACGGTGCTGGCGGTGAAGGACTAACCTTCCCCCTCAGGCCGCCGCAGGCGGCAGCGCGTACAGGTGACGAAGCCGGGCGCCGACTGGCTGTAGGTGAAGCGATGCCCGAGCATCAGGCAGCGCAGGAAGCGGAACGGGCGGAAGTCCGGGCCGATCCGGCCCCCGAAAGCCTGCACGGGTCACGTCCACGGTCGGCGACGCCCCCGCGCCTCACGACAGGAGCGACGCCGCGGGGGCCTTGCCGCCTCAAGCGTCCCGTACGGCGTGCTAATCCGCCGCCGCGCTTCGGCCCTCGACGGTGCATCGCGCCGAGCGAGTTCGCGCGGGCCTTCAGGCCGCGCCGGCAGCGGCCCGCGGCGGACGCGCCACGAAGCGCGCGCCGAGGGTGAGGGCGGCGAGGACCGCGGCCCAGGCCGCGAGCTGCACGCCGCTGGGGCGGTCCGAATAGCCGACGAGCACGTGCAGGGCGCGTCCGACCACGCCATCGTCGGGCAGGATCGCCGAGGTGTCCCACAGCTGGTCGCCGAGGGCCGGCAGGACGCCCGCCTGGTGCAGGAACACCGCGGCCTGCCCGGCCATGCCGGCCGCCAGCAGGGTGACGAGCAGGTTGGTGGCGCCGAACAGCCGTCCCGGCGGGATGGCGAGGAGGCCGCGATAGACCAGGAAGCTGACGGCGGCGCCGGCCGCAAGGCCGGCCGCCGAGCCGGTCAGCATGGCCACGGGGCTCTCGCCGCCCGAGGCGGCGATGCCGAACAGGAACAGCACCACCTCCGAGCCCTCGCGCAGGATCGCGACGGCGACCACGGCCGCCATGGCCCAGAGGGTGCGCTGGCCGCTGGCCACGGCCGCGCCCAGGGCGCGGAAGTCGCGGCTCATCTCGCGGGCGTGGGCGCTCATCCACAGGACGTGCCAGGCCAGCATGGCGACGGCGAGGCTCAGGACGGCGGCGTTGAACGCCTCCTGCCCCACGCCGGAGAAGGCGTTGGAGATGACGTCGGCGAACAGGGCGACGAGGGCCGCGCCGGCGATCCCGGCGACGATGCCGCCGGCGATGAAGCGCGCTCGCCCGGCGACCCCCTCTGTGGCGGCCAGGACGATGCCGACGATCAGGCCGGCTTCGAAGACCTCGCGGAAGACGATGACGAGGGCGGCCAGCATCTCGGGGCTACCGCGCGCCGGCGACGGCGGTGACGCGTCCCTGGGCGGTCTGGGCGTGGAATTCGCCCATGAAGCTGTAGGCGCCCGGCTTCAGCGGACCGACGGTGAAGGTGATCCGTCCGCCCGGGGTGACCAGCTTCTCGACCTTCAGGTCGTGGCTGTCGAACTCCTCGGTGGCCGCGTCGCGATTGACGAGCTGGATCGTCACGACCTGGCCGGCCGGCACGGTGAACTCGGCCGGGGTGAAGCGGTGGTTCTGCAGCGTCAGCACCACCGGGGCGGCGGCGGCGGCCCGGGCCGCGCCAGCGGCCAGGCCGGCGGCGAGCAGGAGGGCGAGGGCGGGGTTGCGCATTCCGGGGTCCTTCGGGTCGCCGCGCTTCTATCTGCAATTGACAATGGTTCGCAAGAAAGAATATGCGAACGCCTCGCAATTGCGAAAGGGGCGGCTCTTGGGCAGGTGGAAACTGGCGGCGTTCGCGATCGTCCTCAATGCGACGCTGTGCGGCGCGGCGCGGGCCGAGCTGTCGCTGGGCGAGAAGGTCTACGACCCGTACGTGAAGAACGGCGTCACCGAGGTGGAGCTGCGCGGCGGCGTGCTGACCGGCGGGCCGGCGAGCGGCGAGAGCGGCGCCATCGTCGAGTTCGAGCAGGGCCTGAACGACCGCGTCAGCCTGGCCCTCGTCGGCGAGATCGAGCGCGGGGCGGGCGAGCGCACCAAGCTCGATTCCGTCGGCCTGGAAGGCGTCGTCTACCTGGGCCAGGTCCCAAGGCTCGGCGTCGATGTCGGCCTCTACCTGGAATACGAGCAGCGCATCCACAACGAGTCCGGCGTCGGCGAGGCCAAGCTGCTGCTGGCCAAGCAAGCGGGCCGGTTCGAAGGCCTGGCCAACCTCATCGTCCAGAAGCCGTTCACCGACCGCCCCGGCGAGGGCGCGACCGCCTACGCCTACGCCGTCCAGGGCACCTGGGACGCGGGCCACAACCTGCGCCTGGGCGTGCAGGGCTTCGGCGCGCTGGGCGACAGCCGCCGCTTCGGCGGTCGCCAGCCGCACTGGCTGGGACCGACGGTGAAGTGGGAGACCCATCCGGCCGGCCTGCCCGGCGAGATCGAGCTCCAGGCCAGCTGGCTCGCCTCGCTGGGCGCGGCGCGCGACGACTCCAGCGGCCAGCTCAAGCTGGCGATCGAGTGGGAACGGCGCTTCTGAAGGCTCAGGCCTCCGCCGCCGCCGTCTCGCGTACGAAGCTGGTCACCATGTCCGAAGCGCCGCGGACCTGAAGGCCTTCGAGCATCTTGCCGATCGCCCCGCGGTGCGAGGCGCCGTGCGTGACCACGTGAGCCAGCATCTCGCCCTTGGTCATGCGCCCGGCCGCGCCGTCGTCGACGAAGGCGAACTCCACCACCGTCTCCAGCTCCTGCGGCGAGGCGCGGGCCACGTAGTCGAGGTACCAGGCGTCGGTCTCGGCCATGGCCCCGGCCAGGCCTTCGAGGTCTGGCATCCGCCCGGCGACGATGGCCGTCTCGGCCTGCGGCTCGCCCGCCAGCCGCGCCCTGAAGATGCGGTCGACGATGGCGGTATGGTCGAGGGTGAACAGGATCACCGCCCACTGCCGCCGATCGACATCGGCCGGCGCGGCGCGCAGGGCCTCCACCAGGCTCCGGTTGCACCAGGCCTTGTGCTGGAAGAGCGTGACCAGGAAGGCGTTCGACATGGCAGCGAGACTACGCGCCCGCGTTGAGCGGGCCAAGCGCAGCGGCTTGGCGCTCGCGCGGACCGGAGGCGGACCGGCCCGCCCCACGACCGGGCCTGAACGCCTCTTGCGCCGACGCCCAGCGGCCCCAGATTCCAAGAGGCGGGCATTTCGCCGAAGGAGCGTAGCGTGACCTCACCGTTCGACGGATACGAAGTGGCCGCAGGCCAGCGGCCCTCGGCCCAGGGCCACGGCTTCGACCTCGACCAGGCCCTGTCGGCCGTCGTCGCCTTGGAGGCGCGCATCCCCGACGAGGCGTTCACGGCCGCCTCGCTCGGGACCGAACGCCTCGGCAACGGGGCGGTGATCGGGCCCAACGGCCTCGTCCTGACGATCGGCTACCTGATCACCGAGGCGCAGGACGTCACCCTGACGCTGAATGACGGCCGCGCCGTGCCGGGCCATGTCCTGGGCGTCGATTCCGTGACCGGCTTCGGCCTCGTCCAGGCGCTGGAGCCCCTCGACGTGACACCCCTGTCCCTGGGCGACTCCCGGCGGCTGCGCGCCGGCAGTCCCGTGATCATCGCCGGGGCCGGCGGGCGAACGCACGCCGCCGCCGGCCAGGTCCTGACCCGCATGCCCTTCGCCGGCTACTGGGAGTACATGCTGGACAACGCCATCATGACCGAACCGGCGCATCCCCACTGGAGCGGCGCGGCCCTGATCGGCGAGACCGGCCAGCTGGTCGGCGTCGGCTCACTGAGCCTGCAGCGGCAGCTGTCCTCCGGCGTGAAGCCGCTGAACATGTTCGTGCCGATCGAACTGCTGGCGCCGATCCTCGACGACCTGGCGCGCGGCCGGCCGGCCCACCCGCCGCGGCCGTGGCTGGGCGTCATGGCCCAGGATTTCGCCCGCCACGTGGTCGTGGTCGGCGTCAGCCCGCGGGGCCCCGCCGCGCGCGCCGAGCTGCGCGCCGGCGACATCATCCTGGCGGTGGACGGGGAGACGGTGACGGACCTGGCCGACTTCTACACCCACCTGTGGGCGCTCGGCCCGGCCGGGGTCACGGTGCCGCTGCGCCTGGAGCGCGACGGCGACGTGTTCGACGTGGAGATCCGCTCCGCCGACCGCGCGGCGATGCTGAAGAAGCCGCGGCTGAACTAGCGTGCCTCCCGGCCGGGGACATGTTCCGCCAGGAACGTGTCCCCTCCAGCCGGACAGGGGACACGAACCCGCCGGTGGCGGGATCATGTCCCCGGGAGATCACCGCCTCGCGTCCTCCAGCACGAAGCCGGCGCCGCGGTCGGCGATCATGATCGTGGGGGTGTTGGTGTTGCCCGAGACGATGGTCGGCATCACCGAGGCGTCGATGACGCGCAGGGCCTGAACGCCCATCACCCGCAGGCGCCCGTCCACCACCGCCATGGGGTCGGACGGCAGGCCCATCCTGGACGTGCCGACCGGGTGGAAGATGGTCGTGCCGATGTCGCCGGCCGCCTTGGCCAGCGAGGCCTCGTCGTCGCCGACCGAAGGTCCCGGCAGGTACTCTTCTGGCCGGTAGGGCCGCAGCGCCGGCTGGGCCATCAGGCGGCGGGTGACGCGGATGGCGTCGGCGGCGACGCGGCGATCCTCTTCCGTGGCCAGGTAGTTCGGGGCGATCACCGGCGCCGCGGCCGGGTCGGCCGAGCGCAGGCGGATCACGCCACGCGAGGTGGGTCGCAGGTTGCAGGCCGCCACCGTGACCGCCGGGAAGGGATGCAGCGGTTCGCCGAACCGGTCCAGCGACAGGGGCTGGACGTGGAACTCGATGTTCGCCCGCTCGTGTTCGGCCGACGACGTCGTGAAGATGCCGAGCTGCGAGGGGGCCATGGTGAGGGGCCCGCGGCGCAGCAGCGCGTACTGGGCCCCCATCAGGCCGCGGCGGATCAGGGAGCGGTAGGCGGTGTTGAGCGTCTCTACCCCCTCGACCTTGTAGATGGCCCGCTGCTGCAGGTGGTCCTGCAGGTTGCGGCCGACGCCGGGCCGGTCCGCCACCACGGGCACGCCCGCTTCGCCGAGCCAGTCGGCCGGCCCGACGCCCGACAGCTGCAGGATCTGGGTCGAGCCGACCGAGCCGGCGCACAGGATGACCTCCGCCGCCGCCGAGGCCTCGACGGCGGACCCGCCCTGGCGGAAGCGCACGCCCCTGGCCCTGAGGCCGTCGAACAGCACCCGCTCCGCCAGCACGCCGGTCTCGAGCCGCAGGTTCGGGCGCTTCAGCACCGGCTTCAGGAAGGCGCGCGCCGACGACCAGCGCAGCCCGCGCCGCTGGTTGACGTGGAACGGGCCGACGCCGGTGTTGTCGCCGGTGTTGAAGTCCGCCGTCGGCGGCACGCCCATCTCGACAGCGGCCCGGGCGATGGCGTCGAGCACCGCCCAGCGCACGCGCGGCTGCTCGACCCGCCATTCGCCGCCGGCGCCGTGGTGCTCGGTCTCGCCCAGGAAATGGTCGTCGAGGCGGCGGAAGACCGGCAGCACGTCGTCCCAGCCCCAGCCGGAAAGGCCCAGTTGACGCCAATGGTCGTAGTCGGCCGCCTGGCCGCGCATGGAGATCATGGCGTTGATCGCCGAGGAGCCGCCGATCACCTTGCCGCGCGGGTACTTCAGCGAGCGTCCGTTCAGGCCCGGCTCGGGCTCGGTCTCGAACATCCAGTCCGAGCGCGGGTTGCCGATGGCGAACAGGTAGCCGACCGGCACGTGGAACCAGATCCAGTCGTCCCGGCCGCCGGCCTCGAGCAGCAGCACCCGGGTCTTCGGATCGGCGGACAGGCGGTTGGCCACCACGCACCCCGCCGAGCCGGCCCCCACGACGATGTAGTCGTAGTCGCCGAGGGTGCGGGTCGCGGGCGTCGCCATGCGCCCTTCCTTGCCCGCGTTGCGGCCGGCGCGCCAGGACGGAAAGCCGCAAGGGCCAGTCGTCGGCGCGGCGGCGGATGGCGCAGCCAGGCCCGCTTCGCAGCTTCGTGACCGGCGAAGACCTTGGCCGCGTAACGCCGTTCGCCTAGTATTACTTATCGGCGCGGGGGCGCATCGAGGCCATGGAGGACCATGGACGCATTGCTCCCGACGTGACGACTCCCTGAAATTCCAAGGCATGGCTTCGCCCGCGGGCGCGCAGAACCCTTCGCGCGTCGCGCTTGGCCATGCCTTCGCAAGAATATCGTGGTTAATACTTCGTTCAGCGATAGACTTTTGCGAAAGAGTCTACGGCCAGTCGTATATTTGTTGAGCGAGTCTTCGAGTCCAATATTGACTCCATTGCAAAGTTGAATTGTAGCTTTGCTTGCCTGGGCCGCGCCTCGACGGGAGGGAGCGGTCAGCCGGGCAAGCGAAGGAGGACGCGATGGCCAGCATCGCCAAGTCGGGCCGGTATGCGAGCGTGACCCTGAACCCGCAGCACCAGAGCCTGGAGAACCTGCAGAAGCTCGTCGCCCAGATGGTGGGCCGGGGCGGTTGCGACCGCTGCGGCCGCGTCGCCTATCTGCACGTCGACTTCCTGGGCGACCCGCCGGACGAGATCGCCCGCGACGGCGTCATCTCGTACCAGGAAGGCATCGCGGCGCACTGAGGGCGCAGCGATGATCCGAGCCTCGGGCGGAGGCGCGGAGGGGCGGGACTTCAAGGTTCCGCCCCCACGCGCGCTGGAGGGCGTGCGCGTCCTGGGCGTGGGCCTGTCGCACCTTGCCGCGCTGCCGGACGGCTTCTACGCCGGCGGCGCCGCCGACTTCGTCGAGATCACCCCGGAGACCCTGGCCGAGGCGTCCTGGCGCGGCGGCCGCCTGGCGCTCCTGCCCGACGCCGAGCGGGTGAAGCGCACGCGCGAGGCCTGCGCCGACCTGCCGATGGTCGCCCACGGGGTCGAGCTGTCGATCGGCTCGGTGTGCGGCATGAACCTCGCCTGCCTGGGGCTCGTCGAGGCGCTGGAGCCGCTGTGGCCGTGCCTCTGGTACTCAGAGCACCTGGGCTTCCAGACCGTAGCCGGGCCCGACGGGCGGCCCGCCGACATCGGCGTCCCCCTGCCGCTGCCCAACACGCGCGAGGCCGCCCGCCTGGTGGCGTCGCGGGTGCGCGAGATCGTCGGCCGGGTGAAGCGGCCGTTCCTGCTCGAGAATCCCGCCCACTTCCTGGCCGCCCT
>DASZQQ010000027.1:0-4015 GCA_035549595.1 Caulobacteraceae bacterium | reverse complement strand
CGGCTGGCGCCGTTCGTCGCGTTCGTCACGGTGGTCGCGCCGGCGGCCGCGGAATCGCCGACGGTCCAGCCGGACGGGCAGGCGCCCAGGGCGCGGTAGTTCCGGCGCTGTTCGAATTCGCCCCGCGGCTCGGCCTTGGTGGTGTCGGCCGGACGGGTGGCGACGTGGGTGATCACCGAGAAGGCCTTGGTCTGGTCGCCCTCGATCTGGGACGTGGCCACCGCCATGGTGTCAGTCGTCCGGCAACGGGCGATGAAGTGCGTCCCGTCCTGCTTGGGCGCCTCGAGGATCGCGCACGGCTGGCCGTTGATCTCCGGCAGCGCCTGCAGGAAGCCGGCGACGAGGGGCTTGTTGGCGCAGATGAACACCGGGCTCTGCGGGGCTTCCGCCGCCTCGACCCGCCACAGCTGCGGGACGTCGCTCGCCACGGCGGCGCCGAGGGCGGCCGAGGCGGCGAGGAGCGGCAGGGCGAGGGCGAGAACGCCGACGGACTTGGCTGGAGCGGGCATGGGCGGGATCCTTCCTGGAGCCTCGTCCTTGCCGCGATCCGGGCCGGCGCGCCTTGACCGAGGTCAATCGGCGGTCATTGCGTCAGCCGCGGATAGAGGCGCGTCGCCAGCACCACGAAGACCAGCACCACCGCCCCCAGGACGGCGAAGTCGAGGGGAAGGGAGAACTGGCTGTGGCCGCCCCGCAGCATCAGCGCGCGCAGGCCGTCGACCTCGAAGCTCAGCGGGTTGACGCGCGAGATCGCCTTCAGCCAGCCGGGCATGACGGCGATCGGATAGATGGCGTTGCTGGCGAAGAAGATCGGCATGGTCAGGAACTGGCCGATGCCCATGAACCGCTCGCGCGTGCGCACGATGCAGGCGATCACCAGGGAGAAGGTCGAGAACAGCGCCGAGGCCAGAGCCACCAGGGCGACGACGCCCAGGACGTGCAGCGGCTGGAGGCTGAGCCCGACCCCGAGCAGGGCGGCGCAGACGTAGATCACCACCGCCTGCGACAGCCCGCGGACGCTGGAGGCCACGGCCTTGCCGATGACCAGCGCGCTGCGCGGGGCCGGACTGACCAGATAGCGGTGCAGCACGCCGAGGTCGCGCTCCCAGATCGCCGAGAGGCCGTAGAAGATGGCGACGAAGAGGACGCTTTGGGCGAGCACGCCTGGCGCCAGGAAGTCGATGTACGAGCCGGCCGCATTGCCGAAGCCGCGGACGCGGGCCATCACCTGGCCGAACAGGACCAGCCAGAGGATCGGCTGCACGGCGCGGGTGGCCAGGTCCATCGGATCGTGGCGCAGCTTGGTGGCTTCCGCCCCCGCCACCGCCAGCATCTGGGTCAGGTAGTCGGCCACGGCGGACGAGCCGGCCCGGGCGATCGCGGGCGCCGTCATCCCGGCGCCCCGCCGGCGCCGATCCTGGCGCCCGCCAGGCTCGTGAAGACATCGTCGAGACTGGCGGTCGGCCCGAGCTGGGCCTTCAGCGCCCGGGGCGCGCCGAGGGCCGCGACGCGCCCGCGGTGGATCAGGGCGACGCGGTCGCACACCGCCTCGGCCTCGTCCATGTAGTGGGTGGTGAAGACCACGGCCGCGCCGATCTCTGCCTGCATCTCGCGCACATGCGCCCAGACGGCGCGTCGGCCGCCCGGGTCGAGCCCGACCGTCGGCTCGTCCAGGAACAGCACGGCCGGGCGGTGCAGGGTGCTCTGCGCGACCTCCAGGCGGCGCGCCATGCCGCCCGAATAGGTGCGCACGAGGCGGTCCTTGGCGTCCGTCAGGTCCATCATCGCCAGGCCAGCCGCGACCTTGGCCGCGCGCTGGGCGCGGGGGATCAGGTAAAGCCGCGCGGAGAGCTCCATGTTCTCCTGCCCGGTCAGTTCGCCGTCGGCGGAGAGGACCTGGGGCACGTAGCCGATGCGGGCGCGCACCTGGCGCGCCTGCCGGGCGACGTCATAGCCAGCGATCCGCGCCCAGCCGGAGGTCGGCGGCAGCATGGTGGTGAGCATCTTCATCAGCGTGCTCTTGCCGGCGCCGTTGGGGCCGATCAGGGCGAACGTCTCGCCGGGGGCGATCGCCAGGGTCACCCGGTCGACGGCGGTGAAGTCGCCGAACCGGCGCGTCAGCTCGCCGGTTTCGACGATCGGGGCCGAAGCGCCGGCCGCCCGCGCATCGCCTTGCATCATGGGGGCGAAATCCACGCCGAAGCACCCCTTCCGCGGACCCGTCCGTTCGGCCCGCCTGCGGCGTTCATTCTAAGGGGCCGGGCGCGGCGCGTCTTGAGGCGGATCAAGCGCAGGCCCTTGCATCCCCGCGCGGGCGCGCCGCGTTGACACTGAAGGGGCCGCTGCTTAAGTCTCCGCCACGCTTTACAAGCGGTTTCTCAAGCAGGCGAAGGACTTTGCCGGGCCGTGCGATACGGCCGCCCCGCGGCGCTTGAAGACCCCAAAGGACCGGACGTTCTTCCCCACATGCTCGATCTGAAGAAGATTTTCGGCTCATCCAATGACCGCAAGGTCAAGGCCATGATGGGCCGCGTCGCCAGGATCAACGCGCTGGAGCCGTCGATCTCGGCGCTGAGCGACGACGCGCTGCGGGCCAAGACCGACGAGTTCAAGGCCCGGCTCGAGAAGGGCGAGAGCCTGGACGACCTCCTGAGCGAGGCCTTCGCCGTGGTGCGCGAGGCGGCGCGCCGGACGCTGGGCATGCGCCACTTCGACGTGCAGATGGTCGGCGGCATGGTGCTGCACAAGGGCGGCATCGCCGAGATGCGCACCGGCGAAGGCAAGACCCTGGTCGCCACCCTGCCGGTGTACCTGAACGCCCTGACCGGCCGCGGCGTGCACGTGATCACCGTCAACGACTACCTGGCCAGCCGCGACGCCGACTGGATGGGCCGGATCTACAAGTTCCTGGGCATGTCGGTCGGGGTGATCGTGCACGGCCTGTCGCAGACCGAGCGCCAGCGCGCCTACGGCAGCGACATCACCTACGGCACCAACAACGAGTTCGGCTTCGACTATCTGCGCGACAACCTGGTCTACGAGGCCAGCGAGAAGGTCCAGCGCGAGCACGTCTTCGCCATCGTCGACGAGGTCGACTCGATCCTGATCGACGAGGCGCGCACGCCGCTGATCATCTCCGGCCCGACCGAGGACCGCTCGGAGTTCTACCGCACCATCGACGCCCTGGTGCGCGACCTGGTGCAGGACAAGGACACCTTCGAGCACGACGAGAAGCAGCGCCAGGCGCTGCTGACCGAATACGGCTCGGAGCGGATCGAGGAGATTCTCGAGGACGCCGGGCACCTGGCCGAAGACTCCGCCGGCCTCTACGACCCGGCCAACGTCTCGGTGGTGCACCACGTCAACCAGGCGCTGCGGGCCAACGTCCTCTACCAGCGCGACAAGGACTACATCGTTCGCAACGGCGAGGTGATCCTGATCGACGAGTTCACCGGCCGGATGATGCACGGCCGGCGCCTGTCCGAGGGCCTGCACCAGGCGATCGAGGCCAAGGAAGGCGTCGACATCCAGCCCGAGAACCAGACCCTGGCCTCGGTGACCATCCAGAACTACTTCCGCCTCTACGAGAAGCTTTCGGGCATGACCGGCACCGCCGCGACCGAGGCGCAGGAGTTCTTCGACATCTACAAGATGGACGTCTCCGAGATCCCGACCAACCGGCCGGTGACGCGGATCGACGACGACGACGAGGTCTATCGGACCGCCGACGAGAAGAACCAGGCGATCATCGCCCAGATCGAGGACTGCTACCGCCGCGGCCAGCCGATCCTGGTCGGCACGGTGTCGATCGAGAAGTCCGAGCAGCTGTCCGAGCTGCTGCAGCAGCACCGCTTTGAGATCGACGGCAAGAAGATCAACGGCGTGCCGCACAACGTGCTGAACGCCCGCTACCACGAGCAGGAGGCGTTCATCGTCGCCGACGCCGGCGTGCCGGGCGCGGTGACCATCGCCACCAACATGGCCGGCCGCGGCACCGACATCCAGCTGGGCGGCA
>DASZQQ010000026.1:0-1835 GCA_035549595.1 Caulobacteraceae bacterium | reverse complement strand
GCCGATGATCTGCGGCGCAATCCGCTCCCACTGATCATCGCTAAGCACCAGCCGGTCCATCACACCCAAGACTGCCTCCAAAAGACAGTCTTGAATCACGGTTCGGACTCAGCAGGAATCCCTAGAGTCCACAGGACCTAGGCCGCCGCCTCGTCCGCCGCCGGGGTCCCTGCCAGCGCCGTCTCCAGCGCCTCGTAGAGCTTGGCCGCCTCCAGCGGCTTGGCGACGTGGCCGTCCATGCCGGCGGTCAGGCACAGCTGGATCTGGTGGGCCATGGCGTTGGCCGTCAGGGCGATGATCGGCGTCCTGGTGCGGCCCGAGGCGGCCTCGGCGGCGCGGATGCGGCGGGTGGCCTCCAGGCCGTCCATCTGCGGCATCTGCATGTCCATCAGGATCACGTCCCACTCGGAGGCTTCCCAGGCCTCCACCGCCTGGACGCCGTTCTCCACCACCACCGGCTCGACGCCGATCTGGTGCAGCAGGGTCTTCAGGACGAGCTGGTTCACCGAATTGTCCTCGGCGGCCAGGGCGCGGACGTTGAGCTTCGTCGGCTCGGCCCGGGCCGGCGTTTCCGCCTCGACGCCCGCCACCTCCTCCGTGCGCGCCAGGGGCAGGCTGACGGTGAACGTCGAGCCCTGGCCGGGCTCGCTCGCTGCCTCGATCGTTCCGCCCATCAGCGCCGTCAGCTCGCGGCAGATGGCAAGGCCAAGGCCGGTGCCGCCGAACCGGCGCGTGGTCGAGGCGTCGGCCTGGACGAACTTTTCGAACAGGGTCGCCAGCCGCTCGGGCGGGATGCCGACGCCGGTGTCGGCCACCGCGATGACGAGGCCGTCGGCCTCGCGGCGCACGCCGACGCGCACCTCGCCATGCTCGGTGAACTTCAGGGCGTTGGAGATCAGGTTGTAGAGAATCTGGCGCACCCGGGTCGGATCGCCGACATAGGCGCCGCGCGCCTCCGGCTCGATCGTCAGGGCGAACGACAGGCCCTTCTTGTTGGCGAGCGCGGTGAAGGCCGAGTGCGCCCCCTTGGCGAGGTCGCAGAGGTCGAAGGGGATGGCCTCGAGCTCGAAGCGGCCGGCCTCGATCTTCGAAAGGTCGAGCACGTCGTTCAGGATCGCCAGCAGCGACTCGCCGGACTCGCGCAGCACCTCCAGGCGCTCGCGCTGGATCGGCGCCAGCTCGTCGGCCGCCATCGCCTGGGCCATGCCCAGCACCCCGTTCAGCGGCGTGCGGATCTCGTGGCTCATGATCGCCAGGAAGCTGCTCTTGGCCGCGTTGGCGGCCTCTGCGGCGAGGCCGCGCTCGTGCGCTTCGGTCCGGGCCGCCCGCAGCGCGTCGCGCGAAGCGGCGAGCTGGGCCCGCGCGGCGCGGAAGAAGAAGGCCAGCAGGCCCAGCGACATGACGGCGGTGATCGAGGCCCAGGGCTTGCCCGCCTGGATCAGCATCGAGATCACGTTGCCGACCCCGAAGGCGAGCGCGGCCAGGTAGGGCGCCGCCGCCAGCAGGAAGACCTTCGGCCGCGCATAGTACTGCAGCAGCACATAGAGCAGCGACGTGGAGATCTGGCAGATCGCGAAGATGCGCGCGACGCCCAGGCCGGTCATCCAGAAGGCGGTGGCGAAGAGGGCGTAGAGGGCGCCGGTCGCGACGGTCATCACCATCGGCGCCAGCGGCATGCCGCCGACGTAGCTGGGCTGCCAGCCCGCGGCCATGCGGCGAGCCATCAGGTGCTCGATCGTCGACAGCACCAGGACCGCGGCCAGCCACACGACGGGCTGGCCGGCCGGCATCACCGGCTGGGCGGCGCCCACCATGCCGGCCGCCACGGCCAGGCG